>JAWOEV010000053.1:0-3362 GCA_046482565.1 Lentisphaeria bacterium
TATAGCGAGGGGGCCACACCCGTTCCCATCCCGAACACGGAAGTTAAGGACCTCAGCGGCGATGATACTGTGCAATCCGCACGGGAACGTAGCACGTTGCCAGCTCTTTTTTTTGCCCTTATACTTTCCTTAAATCTCTAGCCCAAGTTTCGCAACTTGGGCTAATGATGTCCGGTACTGCCAAACCCGCCGTCGCCGCGAATTGATTCGGCGAGGGCATCGGCAGCGACCAAATCAACTTCCGGAAGCCGCTGGATTACCATTTGGGCAATGCGCATGCCACGTTTGACAGAAAAAGGTTCAGTTTGCGTGTTCAGCATGATAACGCCTACTTCTCCGCGGTACCCTGCATCTATGGTACCGGGTGTGTTGAGGATGGTTATGCCGTGTTTCAGGGCGAGGCCGCTACGCGGCCGTACTTGTGCCTCAAAAACTTCGGGCAACTCTAGGAATAAGCCGGTGGGAACCAGCTTGACCAGCCCCGGGGGGAGTTCCATATCCTGTTTCGAATGCAAGTCGTAGCCGGCATCGTCATGATGTGCCTTGTATGGGGCAATATCTTCGCTCCCTTCTTCCATCCTGAATTTTACAATTGTCGCCATACTTATCTGACCTCCTGGTTGTTGTCCCGTGAACCGTATGCAAAAACGGGTTGGATCTTAAAAAAAATAGCCATAAAAACTATACAAAGAGAAGTGGTTTCTGCCAGTGATTGCACTGGAAATTTGCAGTAAGTAAGGCACATTAATAGATTCGCACTTAAACTTAAAGTGGAAATTTTTATTTGGAAACGAAACATAGATAAGACACAGAGATAAAACAGCAACTATGGGCAAACGTAAAAAACAGCAAAAAGAAGAAGCAACGGAAAAGCAACCGTCGGTCATAAGCGAAAATCAGGAAGACGAGGAGGCTGAAAAAGCCGCCGAAGAAGCCGTTTCGGAAGCGGAGAATGAGCTTGAGGGGCTGAAAAAGCGCCTGAATGACGCAGAAGATAAATTCGTTCGAAGTCGGGCGGAACTGGAGAATTATCGCAAAAGAGCCCAGCGGGAAACCGCCGAAATGCGGGAATACAGTAAGGTGAATACCGTGGAGCAGTTTTTGCCGGTGTTTGACCATTTTCAAATGGCCATGATGCACGTCGGCGAGAATTCTGATTTTGAAACTCTCAAGCAGGGCATGGATATGATTCTTGCGGAATTTCGCCGGACGTTTGATGCCTTGGGAGTTGAAGAAGTAGAGGCAGAGGGCGAGAAGTTTGACCCGAATGTGCATGAAGCAATGAGCCAAGAACCTTCCGATGAAGTACCGGCTGGCCATGTAATTCGGCAATGGAAGTGCGGCTATCGCATGGGGGAACGGTTATTGCGGCCAGCGACTGTAGTTGTCAGTTGCGGGCCTCAGGAAGAATCCAAGGCTGAGAATGAAAATGATACAGAAAAAACAGAATAAGCAAAAGTATATATGGCTCAACAAGACTATTACCAAATATTAGGCCTCGATCGCAATGCCTCACAGGATCAGATAAAGAAGGCTTACCGCAAGCTGGCCATCAAGTACCACCCGGATAAGAATCCGGGAGATAAAGAGGCCGAAGAGAATTTTAAGGAAGTGTCGGAAGCCTATGAGGTGCTTAGTGACGCTGAAAAACGGCGGCGTTACGATCAGCTGGGACATGAGGCTTACACCAGCGCTGGTCGCGGAGCCGGGCCGGGTGGTCCGGGCGGTGCCCACGTTGATCCTTTTGATATATTCAGCGAGGTTTTCGGCGGCGGTGCCGGTGCGGGCGGCAGTATTTTTGAAGAATTCTTCGGTGGCGGCGGTGGCCGTCGTAGCCGGACGGCTGCACAACCGGGCGCTGACCTCCGGTATGATATGGAAATAGCGTTTGAAGATGCTGTATTCGGCGCCGATAAGTCGGTAACGATACCGCGGGCAGTGAAATGCGAAACGTGCAGCGGCTCCGGATGCAGTCCGGGAACCAGCATGAAAACCTGTTCGCATTGCCAGGGCAGCGGTCAGATAAGTATGGCCCAGGGATTTTTCAGTGTGCGGCAACCGTGCCCGTATTGTCAGGGCGCCGGGCGTACCTGTGAGTCTCCATGCTCTGATTGCCATGGGGAAGGGCGTGTGCGCAAGCGGCAGAATATTCAGATCCATATTCCGGCGGGGGTTGATGACGGCGCTCGCTTGCGGATATCCGGCGAAGGCGAAGCCGGACAGCGTGGCGGTCCCCCCGGAGATCTGTATGTGATCCTTCACGTTCAGGAACACAAGTTTTTCAAACGTAAACGCCAGGATATAACCTGTGAGATCCCGGTTTCTTTCGAGTGTGCTGCTCTCGGGGGCAAGGTCTCGGTACCAACGCTCGGCGGCAAGGCCCAGTTGAAAATTCCGGCCGGAACCCAGAACGGCAGTGTCTTCCGCTTGAAAGGGAAGGGGGTTCCGTCGCTGCGCGGCAGCGGTCGCGGTGATCAGCATGTGCGGGTCATTATAGAAGTTCCGACGAATTTGAGCTCTGAACAGAAAAAGAAATTCAAGGAATTCAGTGAATCTTTGAACGATAAAAATTATCCGCGCCGGGCTGACTTCAGAAAGATGGCTAAATCTATGTGGTCATAAATTGCGGCCAACGCCATGCAGGTTCAACTTCGTTTCTATGAAGAATTGAATGACTTTTTGCCGAAGGAACAACGCAAACAGGCCTTGTCTGTGCCGTTTACGAAGCCTCGTTCTGTAAAAGATCTTATTGAGTCTCAGGGAGTGCCGCATACCGAAGTCGATCTGATCCTGGCCAATGGCGAGAGCGTCGGGTTTGATTATGCAGTTCAGCCCGGTGACCGGCTAGCTGTTTATCCTAAATTTGAGACTCTGAATATTGCCCCTGTTTCCGCCCTGAACCGCCCTCCCCTTCGTCATCCTGAATTCATTGCCGATGTGCATCTCGGCAAATTGGCTCGACACTTGCGGTTACTCGGCTTCGATTGCCTTTTTAATCCCGAATGGGACGACCGGGATCTGGCTGAAATCAGCGCAGCAAAGCAAAGGGTTCTTTTAACGCGAGACCGCGGATTATTAAAACGGGCGATAATTGATCACGGCTTATACGTTCGTTCCGATGATGCTGAGGAACAACTGCGGGAAGTTGTACAACGACTTGATTTAAAGGACCGGATACAGCCTGTTTCCCGGTGCTTGAAGTGTAACGGGAAGCTGGAAAAGGTGCCCAAAGAAAAAATCAAGCATCGCATCCCCAAGCTGACATACGAACGCGTGGATGACTACCTGCAATGCCGAGACTGCGGAAAAATTTTCTGGCGGGGTACTCATTGGCAACGCCTTAAACGCATCATCGAGAATGC
>JAWOEV010000087.1:0-3162 GCA_046482565.1 Lentisphaeria bacterium
GTAAGCGTACCTGCCAAGGTTATAGATAAAGCCCTGGATACCGTACCGTCAAAATTTGTCCTCGGCGCCCGTAACCCGGATAACAAGCTGATTCTGGATGCCGAAGAACCCCGCGTCCGTTTCGGTAGTGGTTCCGAAACCAACTTTCAGGTCAAGGTCGACTTCCAGGACGGCAAACCCGTTTATAACCGGGTTGATGGCTCTATTGAACGCCTCAGCGAAGCGGCTCACCTTTGTGATAATCTCGAAAACCTCGACTTTTATATCCGTAATGTCAATATTCGCGACAAAGAAATCACCGCTGAAAACAAAGACGCGAACAAATTCCTTGCCAGCCTGAACAATATTAGCAAACACGTCCAAGCGGGTTTAACCAGCGTTGACGCTCTTGATGACGTCGTGAACATGGGAAAAATGATCGCCGGCGGCGACAAAGAATTCGAAGAAAACCCGGTACTTTCTTTTATCACCTGCGTTATTAAAAGCCCGCTGCAGGTGGTTGATGATACCGCAGCCAAATTGATCGAGATTTCCAAGCGGCGTGTACCCGTGGTGATCTCAAGCTGCCCCATGGGCGGAGCAACCGGCTCTTTCGATGAGTTCGGAATGGTGGCCATGATCAATGCTGAGCTTCTGGCTGGCATAATTATCAACCAGCTGGCTTCACCGGGCGCCCCCGTTCTCTACGGCAGTGTGCCGGTTCGAACCCGCCTTGACACACTCGACGATATGTACGGAGCTCCCGAGTTCAACCACTATAACAAGGATTGTGTGCAGATGGCTCGTTTCTACGGCGTCCCCTGCTATTCTACCGCCGGGGTAGGCGACAACAGCGAGCCGGGCATCCAGACCACAGCTGAAAAAATGCTCACGCTCTCTTCCGTCCCCGCCGCCGGTCCGCAGTATGTCCATTACGCGTTCGGTCTGCTTGAACGTACAAATGTCTTCTGTGCTGAACAGGCAATCATTGATGATGCGCATATAGGTATGATCAAGAAAACCCTAGCACCGACGACCGTGGCCGACGAACGCCGCGAAGAAGTTATGGGTATGATCCGCGAAGTAATGGACTCAGGACACAAGACCTTTGTCTACAACCTGCCGCTGCCGACGCAGGAAGATGTTTACGTTAAATATCCCCTGGAAGCTCCAGAAAGCGAGGGCGGCGCTCTTAAAGCCGCTTCCGAAGAACTGAAAAACATCCATGCTAAAGAACGCCAGCAACTGCCTGCCGATCTGTTGAAACAAATCCAAGCAGAAATACCCGGCATACTAGATAAAACAATAAGTTCATAAAAGGAAGGAGATTGTCAGTAATGGCAGCTGAAAAGAACCAAGAAGATCAAGCTTATACGCAAGCCGTCAAAAGCGGCTTGTACGCCAAAAAAAGCGGACTTACCGGTAAATATGACAATGTGCGACGCTATTGGGAGGATGAAGTTACCCGCGAATGCCTGCGGCCCTTTATGTTGCAGTTGCTCGAGCGCGCCAAAGAAAAATGCCGACGCATACGGATTCTCGACTTGGGATGCGGCAGCGCCGACGGCTTTGAACTGCTGACCGGTGTCCGCGAGCGTGATCCCGGTCTTTACAGTATTGAGGTCGATCTCCTCACTCCCCAGCATCTGGGGCTCTATAAAGGGGTGGAACTCAACCAGGAGTTGCTTGAACAGGCCCGCGAGATTTACGATGACAATCCGAAAATGGTTTTCCAGCAGGGCGATTTCTGTGACGGACTTCCACTGCCGAAGGATGAACCCCCATACGACCTGTATTTCATGTCATACGGCACCTCGTCCCATCACAATGATGATGAAACTATGGTAAAAATGCTGGCAGATATCGCCGATCGCACTGAAGACTATGCAATTGTTGTCTGCGACTGGCTCGGCCGTTATTCTTACGAATGGCAGAACCTCTGGGTGCAGAATCCTGAGGAACTGAAAAATATGGATTATGCCATTTCGTATATATATGACAAAGAAGAACGCGAAAAAAGACGCGATGAACTGCAACACTTGACATTGCGCCTTATGAGCCGGCCGGAAATTGATGATATTCTGAAAAAAGTCAATGAAAAGTCGGGTGCGACAATCAAACCGTTGAGTGTTTTTGATCGATCAACCTTAACTGGGCGGCACATCGATACCGGCGACTATAACCCGGGGGCACAACCCATCCGGGAAAGTATAAACTCGTTGCACGAACCAAATCTGCGGACGAACCTGCATCACCTGCGCTTTGACTATGTGCCCAAACAGGAATTCGACTTCCTCAATGACTACTTTGAACAGGTCCAGGTCTGCTGGAATATCGTGGTCGATTATACCTGCAAACTGCTGGCAAATTACGACATTGACGCAGAGCGTCTGAAGATTGAAGATCAGCCGGTTCCGGCCTCTTACCCCGAACCGCTGCGTGTCGCCATGCACAAAGTACGGCACCTCATCGAAGGTGTGGGGTGGCTGCAACGCGGCTTACCTCGTGAAAATGTTATTGAACCTCAACTCGGCTATGTTCTGCGGGACTTGGTAATGGGCCTGCAAAAAGGGCAGGGATGCTCTCACGGCCTCGTAGGGATATTCGAAATCAACAAGTCCTCAAACAGATAAGCCATGAAATATCTTCTGAAGCATCCGCGGCTGGCAATTGTACTGTTGCTGGCCGCTTTGCTTTTCGGGTTCTGGCTTTACCGCAAGCAACGACTCAATCATTGGGATCTGAAAAACCACCCACCCTCTGATCAAACAGTCGTGTGCTTCGGGGACAGCCTGGTTTACGGCAGCGGCGCGACTGGTGCCGACTCCACTTATCCAGCGCAACTTAAAAAAATCACCGGTCTCGAAGTAAAAGTTTTCGGATTCCCCGGTGCCACATCCCGCTCCGCCTTGAAAATTCTGCGGAATAATCCACGGGTAAAAGGTGGAATCGTTATTGTCACACTTGGCGGCAATGATTTTCTGCGCCAAGTCCCTCTCTCGCAAACCCGCCAATACCTCAAACAGGTTTTTGAGATTTTACAGGGCAGGGGGGCTTTGGTCGTATACACCGGCGTACCCGGCGGGCGAACAGCAAAGTATAAAAAACTTTGTAAAAATACCGGCGTAGTGCTGGTACCTGACGTACTCGACAATATCCTCTCCCAACGAAACCTCAGGGCGG
>JAWOEV010000088.1:0-8621 GCA_046482565.1 Lentisphaeria bacterium
CCTTGACATCGTCACAAGGCGCGGGTCCCTTCTCAATAATCTTCAATACGCGCTCTCGGAGAGTCAAGTATTCCTCGAAGTTCATAGTTCCCAAGAGGTCAATCCAGAGAGCAGGAGCGTTGGCAAGAAAGCAATACAAATTAATCCCACCCCGTTCCTTAATCGGATCCCTCGAACCCCATCTCCCGAGCACGGAACTGTAATAACGCCGGCCAACTTTGACGCTCAAAAAATCCGCGTTTGAGGTATTGATATTTCGGGCTGTCGTGTTGTTAAAGAGCTTGATGTACAGTGACCGCTTAGGGCATACTTTGCAAGGGAGAATAGATTATCATTCCATATTTACTAAGCAGCTAAGGCTTCCCTTACTGCCCGATTTCTCGTCGGAACTCTTTTACGTAAGGATGCGCATCGGTCGATGGCGCATGACCACGCTCAAGAAATATCAGAAACCCGTCGTCTTTGCTTTTTAGTATTATGGGCTGGGCACCGAAGCCGTAATAGCCAGTGGGGAAGTAAACTACCTTCAGAGACCTTGTAGACCACTTTTTATGTCTCCCTCGAATATCATAGGTGTTTACTTCCTCGCCCCGCCAGTATACTGTTTTCAGATTAAAAATAAACAAAATCCCTGCAGGGGCTAATACGAACGCAAAAGTAATGCCCACACCAAGCTCGATCCCGTTGTCACAACCACCAAACAAAACGAGGGCAATTGCCACGCAATTAAACAAAGCAAAAAAGGGAAACATGATATACCAGATAAAATTGGTATAGTCCGAGCTTATGCGTTTTCTCTTTCGATCTATATTGGACACGATGAAATGACTCCGCTATACATAATTATTCACTCATATCAACATCAGTCCAGTCTGGTGTGCTAAAGTAGGCTGGCGGGGAAGGTGAAGTAGCTATGCCGAAATGCAGATTGAATGCAACTTTTGAGCCATCAGGTGCGACCTCGACTCCTCCCCCGAGATGTCGCCACCCTATTCCACCCTCCATGCCATTAACACCAGCGTCACTGGTAAAATCGACACCCAATCCAAACGCAGTGCTCGTAGAACTCGCACTCCAATCCCAACCATCTTTCAAGGAATCCCCTAAGATCCCTTCTTTAAGGCTTAATTCTAAGCCCAACGTCTGAAACATAAAAGTACCACTAGCTCCAAAGCCAGGGTTCGGAATCTGTTCGCTCACTCGGTTTCCCACTTCATTCCAGTCCGTTGGTTCACCGTAAAAGGTTCCTTCTTGCTTGGCTTTTTCCGTGGCTTGTATTGAGTCATAAAGATCCAGTTCCTCTCCCCACAATATTTTATCTACAGAATTCAGCTGCGCTCCCCAGTTACGCCATATTCCTTCTTCTTTTAATTCATAGCGAGTATCAGCAACTTTGACCAACTTCCCGTCAATGCATTTATAGGTAACCGCGCCGCGTTCATAATGGAAAATACGAAGGCCATCGCGGCTTTCCTTGCGCAGGAAAAGGTTACGCAACCCCAGAAAGTCAATAGTCCCGATCGCATTATTGCCGGCAAACACATAAACGTTTACCCCACCTTTCTCATGTATCGGATCCCTGTTCACCCATCTTCCAAGCTCCGGAGAATAATAACGTGTGCCATAGTAATACAGACTGGTTTCACTGTCAAAGAACTTGGTGCTGAAGCGGTGCTCGAAGTCATCAGCTTTCGCACCAGTAGAAGCGACTAGTCGCCCGAAAGGGCTGTATTCATAATGTGCCACCACTGACCCGGTGTTGTCAAGGTATTCGGAGATATTTCCATTCGCGTCCGCCGTCGCGTAATACGCTATGGCGGACAAGTCATTGTGTTCGGTTACGCAAAGTAGGCCGCCGACGCCTCCCGCCGTCGCCGTGGCGGCTATGGCGGACAGGCTGGCTCCCTGAAGGGACTGTGAAAGATCCAGACCCCAGGTAAAACTCTTGACAATCGCATTGCTGTTTTGGACATCAAGGATCTGGATTACGTTCCAGCCGTCGTAGACATAGCGCTGACTGGATGCCAGTGTCCAGCTGCCGGTTGATCCTGTATAGACATCCTTCTGGATTCGGCGCCCCATGTAGTCGTAGGTGAACTCCAGCTTCGTGTCTACGTCCTCGGCGGCGACCAGCCGGTTTTCAGCGTTCCAGGTGAGAGTCCAGTCACCGGACGAAGACGGCATAAGCGTCATATTGCCGTCGGCATCGTGAACCGGATCGGTGAGGGTGCTGATCTGCTCGTATTGGTTCAATTGGTTGGCGATGTAGGACGTTGAGGACCCGGAGGACGAGGAGGACTGGCGGTTGCCGATGTTGTCGTAGGCATAGCCGAAATCGTAATCGGCAACCGGGTTGGTTTTATCGGTGATGTCGGTTCCCTGGTATTTCTCACCCGCAACGACCTCGGAACGGTCATTATAGCCGTGTGACGCAGTCACTGTTAAATTGCCACTGCGTGGCTTGAAGGTGTCCTGAGTGAATGCTAAACCAGTTGTTACCACGTCAATCCTCCGTCCGACTGTGTCGTTAGTATAATCATACTTGGAGATAACGTCCGTGTCAACTCGGTTCTCGACATAGGCAACAAGATTGCGGTCTTTTTCTTTCGCACAGGAGGGGGTTGGCAGGTGCTGATTTTGCCGTCGGTGTCGGTCTCCGTCGGGATATTTCCCGCACAAACAACGTGTCCGCGGGCGACGGTGTCGGATTTGCGTGGTTGTGCTCATACATGCCTTTGTTGACGGTTTCGGGCAATACGGTCACGACGGTAAAGCCGTGTCAGAAATCATGATTTACAGTTACCGCCGGGGGTGGCAACTGCAAGGGCTCACTAAACCTAAAGGCTCATTTGTCCCCATTTCCCGGTAAAGCAACGTTTAAAGTTTATAAGACAACAGTACACAGCTGGAATAATCAGCGATATCTGATGCGAGGCTGTTGCAGAACTCCCAAAAAGCAGATTTAAAGCGGCATAACGCACTGGGGCTGAGCACGAACAGTTTGACTGAATCGCCAAAATCCTCCTAATTGTGGTCGGTTTCTCGGAATCTGCAACAGTCTCATGCCAGAAAGTGCTCTCAAAAAATCCGCGTTTGAGGTTTTGACATTGGCAACCTTTGCGCGCAAATTGAAACATCTTTCATTTTTCGATAACAAGTAATCCGCTGGCAGATCAGCTGGCCATACGGCTCCGACCCTGACGTCCGTGTTTGGGAAAATTAACCACGCTTTCGGGATGCTCCTTTTCCCACTTCATCCCGGCTTTAATCAGTTCGTCAGTTGAGCTGTGATATTTTCCCGCAGGAGCTTCCGCAACTTTTCCCGCCAACTTTTGCTTTTGGAAAACAGGCGTTGTTTATGCAACATGCATTTTCTTTCGTTGTTTACGTACCCATTCGAATTCATCAGCCTTTGCACAGATAAAATCCAGATAGGACTCAAATTCGTCATGCCTTTTTTGGTATTCCTCATGCAAACTCTTTTGTGCCTGCCGTTTCATTTCGACGCAGTCAAATGTCTTGGTTTTCGTCGCCATAAATCACCTCCAAAAAACTTCGCATTTCCAGCTGTTTATACCCCAGAAATAGATTTACACTGTTGCTTCGTGCAAAAATCGGGTTAGCGGCTTCGCAGGCATAGTCCTTACATTATTCAGGCCGGTGAAGCCTTTATCAATAATTCTCCAGGACTTCCCTGAGACTGTCAAGAAATCGATCTATTGTGGTCTCAGTAGTATCATCTCCAAAGCTTATCCGGAGAGCGCTGCGAGCCGTCCGCCGATCAACCCCCATGGCTGCCAGCACGTGACTTGTGGAAGCGGATTCAGCGCTGCACGCGCTTCCGGTAGCAATTATAATATTTTTCTCAGCCAGGGAACGCATCACTATGGCACCTTCATAACCGGGCAAAGCGAAATTACAGATATAAGGTGATGAATCGGGAGCGGAAAGCATGATCGGGGCTCCGAACTCGCCGTTACGCAGGTTATCTTCCAAGTACTTCCGCAGTCCGCTGATGCGCTCGAACTTTTCATGCTGATTCCGGCTGGCTGCTTCAGCCGCATCCACAAATTCAACTATACCGACAGTATCCACAGTTCCCGGACGCAGACCTTTCTGCTGACCGCCGCCGAACATCAGCGGTTTCAACGGAGTCCCGCGCCTGACAACCAGAGCACCGACATGCGGAGGACCGCCAATTTTCCGGCCTCCCAGAGAAAGCATATCGATCCCGGCCTCATGCCAGGCAATATCGAGCTTGGTAAAACTCTGCAAGGCGTCGACAACGAATAAGGCATCAGCCGCATTCCGGTCCAGCCATTTTCTGACAGCGGTAAGATCCTGACACGCCCCGGTCTCGTTATTCACATGACAGAGCGCCAATAGCACCTGTGACAAATCGGGGTTGCCTTCAAGAGCCGTCAGGTCCAACAACCCCGAACCATCAACCGGCACCTCAAGATAGCGGGCCCCATCATCAACGCACGCCCGAGCCGGTGCCAGCACGGACGAGTGCGCCGCCCTCTCAACCAAAACCGTTGCTTCCTTCCCCCGCAACTCGCGTGTACATCCCAGGATTGCCAGGTTATTCGATTCCGTACCGCCGCTGGTCCATACCACCTCAGCTTCAGACTTGGATATGCCCAACAGCGCCAGCAGTTTTTCTTTCGCGCTCTCAATGGCCCTGATGCAATTTTCGCTGTACTGGTGTGTTGAGTGCGGGTTAAAGAACAGGTCACGACACCGTTCCGCATGTTTTCCGACTACCTCATCCTTCAGCGGCGCTGCGGCTGCATGGTCAAGATATATAAAGGAGGGTTCGCCGGAATTGTCTTTAGCGATTTCTATTGACGAAATTGCTTGCGGCATTGTTCTTTTTCCCGTTCCCTGTGTTGATTAATACCCTGGATTTCCACGGCCATATCCTCTCGCAACTTCGCTTCTTCCGCCGGGTTTGCCTGAGCTATTTTCTGTTCCGTCTGCAATTTAACATTTGCTATTTTAGCATCGGCTTTTCGATCGATTTCGGCAAGTTTTTCTTTCTGTTCGGGGGTGAACTTTTCAATACCCTCGCCAAGTTTTTCCATAGCCAGTTCATACGCACTTTTCATTGCATTATTCTCCGCTTGACAATGTTTTTATGTAAAAATCGGGCTAAAATGCCTTCAGGGTTTTTTCAATAAGCGCTTCACGGCTGTCGAATGTCGGGCGCCCCCCGGTGATCCGGACTTCATAGTGTCGCCCTTCCCTGGTCACTACCAGAATATCCACTCTGATATCACCGAAAACACTAATCCGCTGCTTGGCGGGCGAGCCAACCAATTCATCCAGATAATGGCCTTTGTCGGGGTATTGCGCCTTCAGTTGCTGTTGAATATTGCGCGTCTGTTCCATAAGGCTGAGATCCCGCACAGTTTTATGTTTACGCACAATCAACTCGAGATCTTCCGATGGGACCGTATAGCGTTTACCTTTCACGGAGCTCTTACTATCATCAGTTGGCCGCCATTCACCGGGCAGATTAACCTCCAGAGCCTCATATACGGCGGAGGGTGCAGGGGTTTCGAGTTGCGGAACCCAGTCGGTCAACGGTAGCCACGGCAACACAGCGCCGGCAACCACACAAACCCCCGCCAAAATCCACTGCACGACGGCACCGCCGGTCAACAGTATAAAACCGCCCAGCAAAACCGCTGCGGAAGCGGCCAGCCATTCAGCTTCGGGCATTCTGGCCAGAAGGACATCCCCCATGGGTTGTTTTGTCAGGACATCGGCAAACAGAGCCGATAACACTAATAAAGCTATACACCCCGCTACCATAAGGAACGCCAGGATGGCGGCAATAACCCGCAGTGCGGTTTTACGCGGAATAACAAGGACAGCCATTACCAGAACTGTGATGCCCAGTGAGGCCAACTGGTCGACCGGTATCGTCCCAGTTTTAACCCAGCTTACCCAAGCCGGTTTCATCGTCATGAGATTACCGACAATAATCATAAGCAAAGCTAAGTAAGGCGTAATTTGCCGCCTTGTTCCGCCATTGGCATCCTGTTCCTGGCCGCCTTGCGGGGGCGATGTGGGCCGACCTTTCGATTTTCCCTTTTTGCCCTTGCCAGTCGCCTGCGGCGGTGCCTGCATGTGCTCCGGCAGTTTTGTCCCGCCACCTTTCTGTAATCTTGGTTTTACCGGTGCGGACTCAGTCTTATCAGGCGGAGGTTCTTCTTCTTTTTCAGCTACTTCAGCACCTTTTTCGGCTGTCTCTGAACCATCCCCGGGGGATTCGGAAGCGACTTTTTCAGACGAGTTTTCCGGAGGCGTTTTTGGCGCGACTCCATTCGCAACCTCAGGAGCTTCCTTTTTACCGCTCTCCTTTTTTATAGGTTTTTTAAGCTTTACTTTCGGTTTACCGCTTGGCGGCGCGACTGGCGGCGCTTGCTCACCATCCGGCTCTTCCGAAGCCGGGGCTTCCCTTTTTTCTTTTTCCTCAGCCACGTCCTGGCGGCCCGTGGCCGCCTCCCCGTTTTCCTCCTCTGCCGGAGTGGCTGAAGCCGGCTTACTCTTGAGCTTATGCGATGATATCTGGCGTTTTTCTCCAGCCGGCTTAACTTCTGGTGAAGCTTCAGTTTCCGGGGGTTGCGTATTTTCCGCAACGTTTTTCTCTTCTGTCTTTTCCCGTTTCAGAGGGATTTTGCGAATTTTATTTTTATCGATTTCATGATCGGCACTGCCATTCTCTTCCTTATCCTGACGGTCTTCGGGTATACCCATAGCGTTCCTCGAGTATGAAAAGTTTTTGACTTTTGGCTTTGCTTCTTCCAGCCTAAAAATACCGCTTCTCATCGTGCAAAGCAAGCAGACTGAAATTTTTCGCATTACAACGTATATATGGTACTTTAATAATCATGGACTATGCAATTACGATTGACAAACTTGGCAAAACATATCCTGGTGGCACACACGCCGTCAGCGACTTCAGCATGCGGGTGCAGGCGGGAGAAATTTTCGGTTTTCTCGGCCCCAATGGTGCTGGCAAGACTACCACCATAAAAATCCTTTTGGGTTTACTAACGGCCAGTACCGGGAAAGTGGAGGTTCTGGGGGGAAATCCGGCCATGCCGAAGAACCGGTGCCGTCTCGGATATTTACCGGAAGTGGCAAACTATTATGATTTCATGAACGTCCGCGAACTTTTACACTATTACGGGACATTGTGCGGCATGAGCAAATCCCGAATCAACCAGCGCACTGCTGAAATGCTTGAGCTCGTGGACCTAATGCCCCACGCCAAGCGTCCTCTCAAAGAATACTCTAAAGGCATGCTGCAGCGGGCGGGGATCGCCCAAGCGCTTTTGCACGACCCGGAATTACTAATACTGGACGAACCGACGACAGGCCTGGATCCTCTCGGCCGGATGCAGATACGGGATATCATGCTTTCCATGCGGAAGGCGGGAAAAACAATTTTCTTTTCAAGCCATGAATTATCCGAAGCGGAACTGATCTGTGACCGGGTCGGTATTATAAAAGAAGGACGTCTTTCTTGGTGCGGCCCAACCCAGGAGGTTGTAGGGAAAGGCGAAAAAAACCTGGAAAAAATATTCCTCGAAATGTGTCAGCCGGCGGAGGAATCATCATGAAATACAAACTCCGCAAAATCGGGGCCGTAGCAACAACGGCCATTTTGGAGCTCTTCCGTCGCCGTGATGTTTATGTGGCCGTCATTCTCGCGCTGGTAGTCATCCTGCCTCTGGCCTCGGTTAATATTTTCGGGGTTGAGGGCATTGTCCGCTACCTGCGTGAGACAACTCTGCTTCTCGTATGGCTTTTTTCGATAGTAATTGTCATCACAAATGCCGCCCGGCAAATCCCGGGGGAAAGGCAGCGTCGGACGATTCTACCGCTGCTTTCCAAGCCCATCAGCCGCGCTGAATTGATGCTGGGGAAATTCACCGGGGCCGCCACTGCCGCATCCCTGACGCTATTACTGTTTTACGCCGGATATTTTCTTCTTACTGCGTTCAAATCCGGACATTGGGGCGGCCTAGTCCTCGTCCAGGCTGTCATACTGCACATTCTATTTGCCTGTCTACTGACCGCTATGACGCTGTTCGGTTCAATGTTGCTTACCCCTTCGGCTAACATAACCGTGTGTCTGCTAATTGCCGGAGGCATGATGCTCTACGGCGGCAACCTTTCACAAATGGCCATCAACAGCCCGGCCCCAGCCTCCTGGGGCCTATGGATCTGCCACTTTATTATCCCGCATTTTGAATTTTTTGACCTCCGGCTTCGGCTTGTGCATAACTGGCCGGCACTTGGCGGCTGGACAATGCTGACTGTATGTCTCTACGCCTTGCTGTTTACCGCTGTATTCCTGATGGCAGCCGTAATTACATTCCGGAAAAAACAAATATGATATAACCCCCCCTTCTGAATGCGCCGATCTTTAATCATAACAATTCTTCTGCTTCTAAGTGCCCTGAGTTTGGGACAACTCCTCCAGCGGTCTGAATTGGCAGACCACAGTGCGGGAAAAGGCATTGTGGGCCGGATCTTCGGCGAAACCAGAGACATGCTGGGGCAACAGATGATCCGCCAGGCCGATCTTTATTTTCACGGCG
>JAWOEV010000104.1:0-2812 GCA_046482565.1 Lentisphaeria bacterium
AAACCACGCCGTATACGGTCAATGAACCCGCACCCCACTTGTCAGTAGGGGCAGCCTCGCCGAGGCGCCCCCCCGTGCCCGCCCAAACTTTGGTCATATACCTTTGCGAAGTGTTAACCCGGCCATTGCATAAAAAAATGACATTATGCGCCTTGGTTACAAAGTCCACCCACACACAAAAACACTTAACGTATTCGCGTTCATATAGTTATCCTGCATAATCTCATTTTTCATGCAATGGCCGGGCTAATGGAGACCGACGCAATAATTTATGGCCCTTTGATACCCTGATCAAGAAAATGGCAGTATAGTAGAATAGAATCTTAATAAAAAAGGAGAGGTGCAGACATGAAAAGAGTCAAAGACAAAGTTGCTATAGTTACAGGTGGATCTTGCGGTATCGGACGGGCGGCAGTTGAATTGCTGGCCCGGGAAGGCGCTACGGTAGTGGCGACTGATATTCAAGACGAAGAAGGTGGTAAAGCCGTTAAAAAATTGGTTGCAGAGGGTTATTCGGCCCTGTATGAACATTTGGATGTGACCAGTGAGCAGGAAACTGAACGGCTGATGAAAGGCGTTCGCGAGAAATATGGTCACATAGATGTACTGGTCAACAATGCCGGAATCGCCGGTGTCAATAAACCGACGGATGAGATAACTGTCGATGAATGGCAGGCGGTCATGGATGTGAATGTTAAAGGTGTCTTTCTGGGGACGAAGCACGCAGTACCGTATATGCGGCAAGCTGGCGGCGGCAGCATCATTAACATGTGCTCAATTTACGGCTTGGTCGGGGGCGCTGATATCCCTCCGTATCATGCCTCGAAAGGGGCGGTGCGGCTTATGACGAAGAATGATGCGTTACTCTATGCCAAAGACCAAATCCGGGTAAATTCCGTTCACCCGGCATTTATCTGGACTCCTTTGGTCGAAAAACTGGCGAAAGATTCCGGCCGCGAACCTCAAGAGTTCCGTAATGAGCTTGATACTAAGCACCCCATCGGTCATGTCGGCGAACCTGAGGACATTGCTTACGGTATCCTTTTTCTCGCCTCCGATGAATCAAAGTTTATGACCGGCAGTGAGCTGGTGATTGACGGTGGCTATACCTGCCAGTGAGGAAAACCGTTTTTTTTTAACTGTCAGTCCTGATCGGAAAAAGGTCTTGGGACCATGACTCGATAGACCGTCCGCGAAAAGGTCTCAGGTCCATGTTGGGAGCGCCGGTGGTTCCTCTCGGGCTTTTGCGCTGCAATGTACTACCCTCCGGGGTAATGCTTTACAGCGCAAAAGCCCGAGAGAGGCTGCCGCCGCCCCAACCCGAAGGGCTTGTGTCTCTTTCGGCGATCTTTCGTCTTTTCGGCGGAAACCGTTAGCTTACGGCTAGCGCATTCCGCCGAAAAGACAAAATCTCATCCGAAATAGGCACGAGCATGGGCCTGATACCTTTTCGCGGACGGTCTCGATAGCGGTAAGATTGTGACACACGGGATTCCCCGGAGCACAAAAAATTGTCGCTGGCTGGGATAACTGTTATGTTTAAACTAAAAGGCCGAAAATCCGAAAAAAAAGTCTGATCAAAATTTGAGGATTGTGTAATTATCGTAAAGGTCGTTGTATGCCTGAACTCCCTGACGTTGAAAAATTCAAAAAAGAGATAGAAGAGGGGGCCGTCGGTCGGCAGGTGGAGCACGTTCATGTTGAGGATAAACGTATACTGGACGATTCTGTTACCCCGCAGTCTTTAGGGAAACGGCTTAAGGGCAGTCAGATTAACGGCAGCCGCCGGCACGGCAAATTCCTGTTTACAGAGACCGATGCGCAAGACGGGTGGTTGCTTATGCACTTCGGCATGACCGGATATCCGGCGTTTTGTGCATCCGAACAGGATAAACCGCCGCACACCCGGCTCGTGCTTGAATTTTCGGATAATACTTCTCTGGCGTATGCTTGCCAGCGTCTGCTTGGAAAAATATCCTGGGTGCCCGACTTTGCTGAATTTCTTGAAGCAAAGGGGCTGGGGCCCGATGCCTTGGCGGAGGACATTTCGGTCAGAGATATGGCGACTGTTTTGTGGAGTCGCAAAGGGACGCTTAAATCGACGTTGATGAATCAGGAAGTTGTGGCCGGTATCGGCAACGAATGGTCCGACGAAATCCTTTTTCAGTGTCGCCTGCATCCCAAAACCGAAATAGGCGATTTGAAGTTTGAAGATTTATGCGAGGTATGCCGGTCGGGTCGGCGACTGCTTCGTACCGGCGCCCGAGCCAATTGCAATCGGCACCCGCTGCCACCGCATTACCTGACTGCGCATCGGCACAGTGACGGAATATGCCCTAAATGCCAAAAAGAACTGGAAAAAATTAAAGTTGCCGGGCGCCCAGCTTATTACTGCCCGAATTGTCAGAACCCATGAAGATTACCGATTACCATTTCGGTCCAGCGTGAAAAAGTATATGGTCAAGGTTCGTGCTTGTTCACACGTTGTCGTTCTCCCGCTCGAGCGGCACCAGCAAACTGGACTTAGCGTAGCAGTGCGAGACAAAGTTGAACTCAGGAACAAGCCAAAAACCCTTTTCGCGGAGGGTCAGACTAGACGCCATGCGAAAAGGTATCGCGCCCCTGTTGGGAGCGCCGGTTGCTCTTCTCGGGGTTTTCGTGTTGTCATGCACTACCCTCAGCGGTAATGTGTTACAACTCGAAACCCCGAGAAGGGTTGCCGCCGCCCCAACCCGAAGGGCTCGTGTCTCTTTCGGCGATCTTTCGTCTTTTCGGCGGAAACCGTTAGCTTACGGCTAGCGCATTCCGCCGA
>JAWOEV010000199.1:0-6756 GCA_046482565.1 Lentisphaeria bacterium
CGAAATTTGTCGAGAGCAATCAGGAAGACTTGGAAGGACTCGGCATGCAATGGCGGATGCTTGACGGCGTTGGCAGCCAAGACGCTGATTTTCAAATTAAGCCTGAAGGTTTTGATGGTGCCGCAATAAGCGAAATTTACCCCACTGAATTTAAAACGTACATTTCCGGCTACACCGAGGATGGTACACCTATAAATTCTTTTCTTGAAGACGAGCAGGGTGATAGAATACCAACAGGTTATGATACCGTAACTCGTCCAACCGCGGGGGTATTTAATTCTACGATGTCGTCTGGGGTACGCACCGTCAGCAACGCCTTAAGTGCCGGCGGTGACAGCGGGGTGCTTGGTATGAGCATGGTACTCGGGGCAATGGAGTTGTCGAGCTTAATTCATGCTATTGATCAGACCAAGAGCAGTGATGTTCTATCCGCTCCAAAGATTACTACGACTTCGGGTAATACAGCTATTATCCGCATGGTACAGGAAAGATATTTCCCTGAGTCCTGGGATAATCCTGAACTTGACAGTAGTACCGGTGACAATGATTCGACCACCTCGCTAACCCCTCCCGCGCCTGAGTTCGGGGCCCCGCGTGATATAGGGGTGATACTGGAAGTGACACCGCAAGTGGAATCCGACGGCTATACAATCGGCCTTGATTTGCGTCCGCAGGTCCTTGAGTTCCTGGGGTACGATACGTCGTTTAATACGGTTGCCAATGTCGGTGGAGGGGATGTCGAGTTTAAATATAACATGCCGATAATCGCCGCCCGGACTATTCAAACGAAGATTATACTCTATGACGGCGAGACCGTGGTCTTGGGGGGAATGATCAAGGAACAGGTAAAATCATTCAATGACAAAATCCCGATCCTTGGCGATATACCCTTGCTGGGGCGTCTTTTTAAGAATGAGGGCGAAAGCGTCGTCAAACGTAATCTGCTGATCTTTGTTACTGCCCGTTTGGTAGACCCCGCTGGCCAGCCGCGACGGGCCCAGGAAATTCCCGGTTTGCCTGATTTCCGGCGCTGATTTTGCCTGCGCTTAACAAAATTCGGAATATTGGCATAATTGCCCACATTGATGCCGGGAAGACCACCGCCACTGAAAATATGCTCTTTTTCTCCGGCCTAACTCACCGGGTCGGAAGCATAGACGACGGTACAACCTTCATGGACTACCTAGATGAGGAGCGGTCTCGGGGGATTACCATTGCCGCCGCCGCCGCATCTTTCCAGTGGCAGGATTCCTTGATCCATCTTATCGACACTCCCGGACATATCGATTTTACAGCTGAAGTGGAACGTTCTTTGCGAGTAATTGACGGTGCCGTAGTTATCTTCAGCGGGGTTGAGGGAGTTGAAGCCCAGAGCGAAAAAGTGTGGCGGCAGGCAGCTCACTACTATGTACCCAAAATGGCCTTTATAAATAAACTCGATCGGATAGGCGCTTCCTTTGACCGGGTTTTCAAGGAAATAAATCACAAATTCAGCAATTGTGCGGTTGCGATCCAGTTGCCGCTGGGGGAAGAAAGTGAGTTGGCGGGCGTTATTGATCTGATCCGCATGGAGTGCATAACTTTTTCCGGTGATAATAATGAGCATGTACACCACGGTTCCGTGCCCGCGGAATTAAGGGAGAAAGCAGAGCAGAGGCGAGCTGAACTTATTGAGCGCCTGGCTGATTTTTCTGATGAGGTCGCGTTGCGGTATCTGGCGGACGAGGAGCTTTGCGAAGACGATATTAAACCTGCTTTGCGGCAAGCTGTCTTGCAAAATGATCTGGTCCCGGTATTCGTCGGCTCAGCAAAAAATAAGGTTGGGGTTCAGCCGTTGATGGATGGGATAGTATCTTATCTCCCGTCACCTGCAGATCGCGGCAGTATTACCGCCCGGCGAGTAAAGAATGATGAGACGGTATATATCGAGCCGGACCAAGAGGCTGACTTTACAGGTTTATTGTTCAAAATTGTTGCGAGCCCCAGCGCGGATTTGTTGTATTTGCGGACTTATTCGGGAACCCTTAAGCAAGGCAGTAAACTTGTGAATGCGCGTACCCGTGAGAAAATCAAGATTAAACAGATGCTTCGGCTTTTTGCGAAAAGTACGGAACCATTGGGTGAGGTCGGCCCGGGCGATATTGTCGGCTTGATAGGCCCCCGCAACTGCACTACGGGGGATACTTTGTGTGAACCGCACAGGTTGGTTTCATTTGAAGAAATAACCTTTCCGGAACCGGTTGTGTCGGTGGCGGTGGAACCGCAGTCAAGCAGAGAGAAAGATCGCCTTAAGGAAGCGCTCGAGCTTTTGTGTCGCGAGGATCCGACCCTGGCGCTTGAAAAAGACGAGGAAACCGGGCAGTGGTTGTTCTCCGGTATGGGAGAATTGCACATTGACATAAATCTCAAACGTCTTGCCGCTGAATTCAATGTGGAACCTCGAGCCGGCGAACCGCGCGTGGCATACCGGGAAACGCTGCGTACCGGCGATAGCATTGAAACCCGTTTCCAGAAGATGATTGGCGATAATGAACTGGAAGCAGGTGTAACTATCAGTTTTGAGCCCTTGCCGCGCGGCGAAGAGTTGTTCAAAGTTACAAACTCTTTAAAGGGTAAGCGCAATGTGCCCAAACAACTGGCGCGGGCGGCGGAGCAGGCTTTAAACCAAAGCCTCCGTACCGGAGGCAATCACGGTTATGCTCTGATATATGTTAAAGCGCAACTGCTTGACCTTAAGATTACGCCCGATAAGACCAATGAAAATGCGGTTGCGGCCGCAGTTTTGAAGGCGGTTGATGAAGTTATTCAAAAAATTGGGACTACGGTTCTGGAACCGGTTATGTATTCTGAAATACTCAGCCCCATCGAGACCGTCGGCGAAGTGACTTCATATTTACAGCCGAAAAGGGCGGTTATTCATGAGATGACTACGGTGGGGAATACTAAAAAAATTATTTGCGAAGTACCGCTGGCGGAAATGTTTGGATTCGGGAAAGCATTACCGAAACTGACCGGCGGTCGGGGGTCGTTCACGATGGAACCCAAAGGTTACCAGCCGCTGCCGTCCGAAGTCGCCACCAAAATGTTCGGGGCCTAATAATACGCGCAACGTCTCTGCAACTTCCTAACCCGAATTTCTGCGAAATTCGGGCTAGGCCCCGTCCGGAAAGGTCTTGCCCCCATGCTCGTAATTATTTTGGATGAGATACAAAGACGGATTGCAGGGATCTTACGACCAATCAGGCAGAACCGGGGTTGCCCCTGCCTGCGAGCAAACGTAAGTAGCTACGCGGTTGGCAAACTCATTTATGGATTTCAGCGGCTTTTTCGTAAGCCATTGTATGCAGAGCGCTGCGGTGAATGAATCGCCGGCTCCGACACTGTCGATTGCTTTGCCCGGTAGCCCCGGATGCGCATCGGTTTCGGAGGGGGTCATCATGATACTGCCGTCCGCACCCCGTGTATAGGCTATGAGGCGCAGATTATATTTTTCTATGAGCGCGGCAAGCTGTTCTTCAATTGTCCCGGCCATCCCGAACATAGCAGCCAGAACCGGCAATTCTTCGTCGCTTAATTTTAAAATATTGCACTCTCTCAAAGATTCATTGATGACAGTTTGCGAATAAAAAGACTGGCGAAGATTAACGTCGAAAATTTTCACGGCGTCCGGGGCCATTGCCTGGAGGAAGCGCTGTATAGTATTGCGCGAAACTTCATTTCGCTGCGCCAGCGATCCGAAGCAGACCGCATCAGTTTTGGCGGCTAGTTCTTTGAGTTGCGTGCTAAACGGAATCACGTCCCAGGCAACGTTTTCACAGATTTCATAGGTCGGTTTGCCATTATCATCCAGTTCGATTTGAACCGTGCCGGTGGGGTAGCTGTTGGTTACTGCTATATAAGAATCATCCACCTTCAGAGCTGACAGCTGCTTGGTTATTTCCTTGCCTAACGAGTCTCGGCCGATACAGCTCACCGGATAGGCGTTGGCACCAAGTTGACTGCAATGGCAGGCAAAATTCGGTGGCGCACCGCCCAGTTGCTTGTATTCGGGGAATATATCCCAGAGAATTTCACCGATTCCTATAATATTAAAACTCATCATTTCTCCGTTTGTTCCTTGTAATAAACGTTTAAAATCTAATGGTAATTTAAAAGATACCAATGTCATCTGCGGTTTGCGAAAAAAAACTTATTCCAAACTGATCAAGCTTGAAACGGGCGGTCGCATTTTTGCGACCGGAGTACTGTAAATGCCAGCAATCGCCAAAGTCGTAATAAACTTATCGCTTGATCGTGAGTTTGACTACCTGATACCGCCGGAATTAAACGGTCTTATTCGGGTGGGATCTCGCGTATCGGTTCCTTTCGGTAAGGGGAATTCCACCCGGACCGGATATGTTGTATCTTTGGCGGGCAGTTCAGCCCACCCGAAATTGAAGCAAATCGCCAGCCTGGCGGATGAAACGGAGCGCATTCCGGATAACCTGATCAAACTCGCGGAATGGATTGCCAAATATTATTGTTGTGCCAAAGAGCAGGCCGTACGGTCCGTCCTGCCGGGAGTGGTACGGAGTGGCAAAATCAAACGCAAAAAGCAGAAGCATGTCACTTTGGTTTCTGAGGATAAAATGGCCGAAGTATATCCGCAACTTGAGCATCGAGCCAAGAAGCAGGCCGCCGTTCTCCGAGCTCTGACCCGCCGCGGTAACTCCGGCCCGCTTGCCCGGATTCTGAAAGAGGCCGAAGCAACCCATGCCACCGCCCGGACGCTGGAAAAGAAGGAGCTTATCCGAATCGAAGAAAAGGTGGTCGAACGTGACCCTTTTGAAGACGATGTGATTTTGCCGACCGAACCTCTGGATCTGACGGATGAACAGAAAGTGGCCTTGCAGAAGATCCAGGCGAACATGAATTCCGAATCGCCGGGGGTTGTTCTGCTGTACGGCGTGACCGGAAGCGGCAAAACTGAAGTCTACCTGCAGGCGATTGCCGATTGTCTGGAGCAGGGCAAGGAAGCCATTGTCTTAGTCCCGGAAATATCATTGACACCGCAGACCACAGAGCGTTTTCGCAGCCGCTTTGGCTCTACCGTCAGTGTCTTGCATAGCGGCTTGAGTGATGGCGAACGTTTTGATGAATGGATGAAAATTCAGGAAGGTCGAACAAAAATAGCCGTCGGCGCCCGTTCTGCCTTGTTTGCTCCTTTCAAAAAACTGGGGCTTATTGTTGTCGATGAAGAGCACGAAAATACCTATAAACAGGAAGAAGCCCCCCGGTATAACGCCCGTGACGTTGCGGTGGTGCGCGGTAAAATGGAAAACAGCACGGTGGTCTTGGGATCAGCAACCCCCTCCGTTGAATCTTATAATAACGCGACCAACGGTAAATATGCAATGGCGAGCCTTTTCAAGCGAGTAGATGATCGCGCGATGCCGCCTATGGAAGTCGCGGATATGCGGGCCGAAGCGGCGATGCGCGGCGGCCCGCGGATTTTTTCACGCCGCCTGGAGTCGTTGATCAGAGATCGCCTAGATAAAGGGGAGCAGACCATCATTTTCCTGAATCGGCGCGGCTATGCCAGCCAGATGATGTGTACCAAATGCGGTTATGTCGCTACCTGTGAAGATTGCAGTATTGCTTATACTTATCACCGGCACAGTAATCTGCTGATGTGCCACCTCTGCGGTCGGATGAAAGAGGCCTACAGAGAATGTCCGCAATGCCGGGATAAAGAGATTCGTTACACCGGGCTGGGCACGGAAAAGGTTGAAGCAATTGCCCGCAAGCTGTTTCCAAAAGCGGTTATCGCTCGCATGGATTCGGATACCATGACGGCAAAAAACGCCTACAAGAAAACTCTTAATGCGGTAAGAACCGGACGGGTTCATATCTTAATTGGGACCCAGATGATCGCTAAAGGACTGGACTTTCCGAACGTAACCCTCGTGGGTATTGTGTTTGCCGATCTGGGACTACATATACCGGACTTCAGGGCGGGGGAACGCACTTTTCAACTTTTGACGCAGGTCTCCGGCAGAGCCGGACGCGGACATACCCCGGGGTATGTAATTGTCCAGAGTTACACCCCGTTTCACCCGGCTTTACAGTACGCTGTTGAAAAAAACTATAAAGGATTCGTAACGGAAGAACTGGAAACCAGGAAAGTTCTGTCTTTTCCGCCGCAAACCCATGCGGTTCTTGTCCATTTTCGGGGAGATCACGATATTCAGACCTCCGAGGTGGCACAGGCGTTTGCTGACAGCCTGCAGGGGTATCTCCCCGAGGATGCTGAAATAGCCGGCCCTATGCCTTCGCCACTGGCGCGAATACGCTCCAAGTACCGCTACCAAATGATGATACGTACGCGCCACGTAGTAAAACTGAGTCGCGCCCTCCGGCAATTCCTCCTCCGCGGTAAACCTCACAAAGACATAGATATTTATGCCGACGTCGATCCGGTCTCGCTACTTTAGTTTGACCGTCCGCGAAAAGGTCTCAGGTCCATGTTGGGAGCGCCGGTGGTTCCTCTCGGGCTTTTGCGCTGCAATGTACTACCCTCCGGGGTAATGCTTTACAGCGCAAAAGCCCGAGAGGGGCTGCCGCCGCCCCAACCCGAAGGGCTTGTGTCTCTTTCGGCGATCTTTCGTCTTTTCGGCGGAAACCGTTAGCTTACGGCTAGCGCATTCCGCCGAAAAGACAAAATCTCATCCGAAATAGGCACGAGCATGGGCCTGATACCTTTTCGCGGACGGTCTA
>JAWOEV010000244.1:0-7327 GCA_046482565.1 Lentisphaeria bacterium
CTTTGCCATGTGACTCTGCAGTGGCTCTCATTGCTGCCCTCATAAATGACTGGAATTTGTCCGGCACGGCTGCTTTGCCGATATAAACTTGTTTGAACTGGTTTGAGTTGAATGCTGATGTTTAACGGTTTACTATACCACTGTGTCCGGCGCACTGCGAGTGTCCCTCGGAGCTAACAAGACACCATGCGATATCTTTTCGCATGGCGTCTAACAAGACCCTCCGCGAAAAGGTCTCGCGCCCATGTTGGGAGCGCCGGTGGCCTCTCCCGGGCTTTCGGGTTGCATCGTACTACCCTCCGGGGTAATGCTTTAGAGTGCAAAAACCCGAGAGGGGCTGCCACCGCCTCAACCCGAAGGGCTCGTGTCTCTTTCGGCGATCTTTCGTCTTTTCGGCGGGAACCGTTAGCTTTTTCGCTAGCGATTCCCGCCGAAAAGACAAAATCTCATCCGAAATAGGCACGAGCATGGGCCTGATACCTTTTCGCGGACGGTCTAACAAGGGAAAAGTAAATATGATCGAATACCCAAAAGAACTTTTATACAGTCACAATCATGCCTGGGTCAAGATTGAGGACAGCGAGGATCATCTTGTCACCATCGGCATTACGGACTACCTGCGCGAAGAATTGCCGGAAATTCTGAGTATGGATATGCCGATGGTCCATGACGAATTTGAAATGGATGATGACTGTATTTTGTTGCATCTGGATATTGACGAGGAGGGTGATGACGAATTCTATCAGATTCGGGCACCCATTGGCGGCCATGTGACCGAAGTCAATCAGGAGGTCCAGAGTAATCCTGATCTTCTCCATATTGCCCCATATGAGCATTGGCTCCTCAGAATAATCTACGATGACCCGCAGGAGATTGAATTGCTCATGGATTCCGAGAAGTATCTGGTCTATCTGGCTTGAACTTGAATGCAGTTACGCAACGGCACTGGAAATATGCGTTTTTTAAGATCCCTGGATGGTATCTTTTATGCCTTGGTGGCTTTTGCCGTTTTGATCCTGCATGATTTGTTTGGGGTGATATCGTTAAGTATTGGGCCGTCGCTTTACACGGCTATTCCGCTGGCGGGGGTCTTTCTTGCGACTTTGAAATTGCCTTCGAAAGTGGGGCGGCCCGGCTTCGGGGTATACGAATCTTTGCCCTTGAAATTCTTGGCGGCTGGCTTGCTCGGCTTATATCCTTTTGCGTGTTGGCAGGCGCAGGGGACTAGAAGTGTTTATCTGACTATTGGCGCCGCGGCGGCGTTGATCCTGGGGTGCTTGTACGGGCTGGAACTGTTGCGTTTGCTGGAGTTTGTGTTTTTGTCGAACCGCAGGTATAAATTGAAGGTTTTCTGTCGGCACTTGAGGGGGATTATCTACTACCTGTTTCTGATTCCTACAGCAACAGTTTATGCCTTTGTGATTTTTCATATGATGCGCCGATCCACTACCGCCAATCGGCTTTTGGGATATGCCTGGGGGAGTCTCGAGACGCCTTTTCGGATGAGCCTGTTGCTGCTTTCGGCCGCTTGCGGTATCAGTTTGCTTTTTTTGTTGTGTGAATCTCGTGATTGTATAAGAGCCAACCTCGAAAATACGGAGACAGCAAAGGCATGAGACAAGTTGAAACTGAATTGATCGTCGCTTTAGATGTTGCGTCGCTGGACGAGGCGGCAGCTTTGCTTGATAACTTGGGAGACTCGGTTACCTGGTTCAAGATCGGCAAGCAGATTTTTACGGAAAACGGTCCGGCTGCCGTAAAACTTTTAAAAGACCGAGACAAGAAGGTTTTTCTGGACCTTAAATTTCACGATATACCCAATACAGTGGCGGGTGCGGTACGGTCCGCTGGGCATATAGGCGCTGATATGGTGAATGTTCATGCCGCCGGCGGTATAGAGATGATGTCGGCGGCGGTTGAAGCGGCGCGGGAATTTGACATGTTTCTTGTGGGGGTGACAGTGTTGACCAGCATGAATGCCGCGGAACTGGCCAATACAGGGGTTGCGGATGAACCTGAAGTTCAGGTTCTGCGCCTGGCGCGCCTGGCTCGTGAAGCGGGGCTGGACGGTGTGGTTTGTTCGGCGTGGGAGATCAATGCCATCCAGAAAGCGTGCGGTCCAGACTTCCAGCTTGTTGTCCCCGGCATTCGACCTGCTGGCGCGGAGCATGGTGACCAGAAACGAGTGATGACTCCCGCTCAGGCCGCGGCGGCCGGCACCCAGTTTATCGTCGTCGGTCGCCCTGTTAGGCGGGCGGCCGATCCTCGGCAGGCTGCGGCAATGATCAAAAATCAATTGCAGTCAGGAAGGGAGGCCACGAAATGAGTTCAGCGGTTGTATTACTCAGCGGCGGGCTTGACTCGACCGTTTTATTGCATTATGTAGCCAGAGAACTGGGCAAGACGCCGGTTTATGCGCTCTCTCTCAGTTACGGCCAGAAACACAGCCGTGAACTTGACATGGCGGTTTGGCAGGCGGATCACCTGGGAGCCGTCAGCGAGCACTGTGTTGTGCAGTTGCCGGTATTCGAATTCATAACCGCCGAAAGCTCGGCGCTTATCAGGGGGGGGGATAAAGTCCCGGATCTTCAGGAAATTGCCCCGGGCGACCGTGATCAACCGCCGACGTATGTCCCCAATCGCAATATGATCATGCTCAGTATTGCCGTGGCAGCCGCGGAAGCACGGGAATGTGCAACGGTTTACTACGCTGCTCAAAAACAGGACGAATACGGTTACTGGGATTGTACCGAAGAATTTGTGGATAGATTTAATACGGTTCTGGAGCTGAACCGGCGACAGTCGGTAACGGTTGAAGCCCCCTTTGTAAATTATAGCAAAGCTGAAGTAGTACGGATTGGCCAGCAACTGAATGTGGATTTTGCCAAAACCTGGTCCTGCTACCGTGGCGCGGAAAGACCCTGCGGCGTGTGCCCGACCTGTATTGAGCGCCAGCAAGCTTTCAAAGAGGCTGGCGTAAGAGATCCCCTTTAGCCCGAACATTGCATGAAAAATGAGATTATGCGGGATATGTATATGAATACCAATCCGCAATACTGTTGTTTCGTGCAAAAAGCGGGTTAGTCCGGTCCCGATCTAAATTTGTAGGCGATGCCAGGAAGCTATGGAGCTTATAAGAATATGATTAGTAAAGAGTTGCTTGAAATCCTCGCGTGTCCGGCCTGCGATGACCGCCCGCCGGTGCGCGAGGCCGAGGACGGAAAGCACCTAGTTTGCGATGTGTGCCATCGCTATTACCCGATCAAGGACGGTATACCGATTATGCTGGTTGACAAGGCGGAAGTGCGAAAGTCGAGCGCATAAATAAGTTCAGCCGCTCCTGTCGGATTTGGGTTTTGCCTCAAGCAAAAATAATATATTTTCCTGCAAGATGTAATCCGTAGACCGAGGCTATTGCGACCGTCCGCGAAAAGGTCTAGTGCGGGTTTTCCCCGTTCTGTTCAGCGGCGGGTTGTTCCTGCATTATGCCCAAGCGCTGGGCATGCTTTTGCCAGCGGGCCTTGGCTAGGGAGCGCATGTCGACATTGATGTCTGCCTCGTCGACGATTTCCAAGCCGAGGAGGGTTTCCACGACGTCTTCTAGGGTTACCAACCCTTCGATGCCGCCGTATTCATCGACAACTAGGGCAATGTGTTCGCGGTGATCCAGAAGAAACTCGAAGGTGTTGAAAAGGGAAATGGTTTCGGGAATAGCGCTCAGCTCTCGGCGAAACTCTTTCAATTTACTCTCCGCGTCGCCGCGGGCGTGTTGCAGGAGTATATCATTCTTGAGGACAAAGCCGGTTATATCATCAAGGTCTTCGCGATATAAGGGGATGCGGGAGAACGGGATTTCATCATTTTCTTCAAAAACTTTGGCCAGGCACATTTCTTCCGACAAAGCAAACATCACAGTGCGGGGTGTCATAACTCCCTCGACCTTGTATGATCGGAAGCGCAGAAGATTACCGAGGATGCGGTATTCGCGCGGGGAAAGGTGGCCCAATTGTGCCCCCATGTGGGCTAGAGCGCCGAATTCTTCCCGGTTAAACGTGTCACTCTCACCTTTTTTCCCGATAAGGCGGGTTAGCTGTTCTGCCATTATAACCAGTGGAAAAAGCAGCCATGATAAAATCCTGACTCCCCAAGCAACGATGGGGGATAATGACCGCCAGTACACCGAGCCCAGGGTTTTTGGAATGATTTCCGAGAAAATCAGAATAAGGAGGGTGAGTATAGCTGAAACAATACCCACACTCTTACTGCCGAAAACCACCGCTGCCTGGGCCCCTACGCCTGCGGCCCCCGCCGTGTTGGCAATTGTATTCAGGCTG
The DNA here is from genome assembly GCA_046482565.1 of Lentisphaeria bacterium. Taxonomy (GTDB): domain Bacteria; phylum Verrucomicrobiota; class Lentisphaeria; order Oligosphaerales; family MVZH01; genus JAWOEV01. The sequence continues at coordinate 4,335 of JAWOEV010000244.1, forward strand.
AGGATAGCGGCCAACGGCCGATCGATATTTGCCTTCAGATGGGCCAGCAACGGACCGGTCCGCTGGCCGTTTTGTTCCAGGTAGGCAACGTATGAGGGGGTTACACTGAGGAGTACTGCTTCAGCGACCGAGCATAAGAAGGATATTCCTAGGGCTAAGCCCATATATAAAAAAAGAAGAAACATAGATTAGATTTATTTAATGTTGGCTATTAAATTTACGCCTGTCGAAATATTGCCTGCATTCTAGATGTGTATCGGTCGGCGACTGAATAAACCGACTTGGTTTCGGGCTTTTAGCACGCTTTCGGAAACAAGACAAAGAACGCAATGATTATATCACTGCTTAACTGGAAGGCAACCGGTAGATCTGCCGATGAGCCAATTTAACTGAATATGATTAAACCTGTTGATGACGTAAATGAGATGGAAGAGGTCGCGGCGATAGCGATTCCGGCAGAGGAGGAATTGTCGGTTAATACTGAAGAGCCGACCAGCCTTTTTTTCGGTCCTGAAACGCCTTTGCGACAAGCAGCAAAATACGGCGGGCGACCTTATGAAGAGCGGCCGCAGCAGAAGGAAATGGCCGGTCGCATTGCGCAGGTGCTCGATAACCAGAGTCATCTGTGCGTTGAAGCCCCCACCGGCGTAGGGAAAACTTTTGCCTACCTAGTGCCGGCGTTTCACTACGCACTTCAAACACGGAAGCCGGTAGTAGTCAGCACTCATACCATCAGCTTGCAGGAGCAGATTATCGAAAAAGATCTGCCTCTGCTCGCTAAGCTGATGAATGAGCCGATTCGCTACGCCATTGCCAAGGGACGGGGCAATTACGTCTGTATGCGGCGGCTTTACGCGGCGGCGGCTCATGAAAATGAGTTCCTGCCGTCCGAGAATCTTAAACCTCAATTAGTCCGCATTCGGGAATGGGCTGAAACTTCGAATGAGGGTTCGCGCAGTACGCTTGACTTTCGACCGCAAACTGATGTCTGGGACGCCGTCTGCTGTGAAATGGGTAACTGTCTGCTGGGGCGCTGTCGTTTTTTCAAGGAATGCTTCTTCATGCAGGCGCGACGGCGGCTCCTGAAGGCGCATATAATTGTTTCGAATCCTGAGTGATCTCAGGCAGATCATGGTTGACAGACACCTCAAAAAGGGAAATCTTCAAAAAGCCATAGAAATGATAAAAGAAGGAGTAGAAATTGCTGAAAAGGAGGATCTGCCCGGTGTGGTCATAAACTGGAAAGAACAACTGCTCAACATATACCAGAAGCAAAAAGATACGACAAATATCAGAAAATGGGCTCTAGATCTGTTTTTTAACAGCCGTCGGGAGCCAATGAAATATTATAAAATTTATAAGAACACCTTTAATGCAAAGGAATGGACCAATGAGCGGAACCGGATCGTTCAGCAATTGCTTGAACAGGAGAAGGCTCCACCTCGATTTGGAAGTTACGGATACACTCCGCTTACCGAGGTATATATTGAGGAAAAGATGTGGGACGAACTTTTCAGGTGGGTAAAAACATCACCCAATATTCGTATGTTGAATGAATACCTGCCTTATTTGAAAAATGATTATGCCTCAGAACTTTTGCCCCTTTACAGAAAAGCCATTATCAGGGAGGCAGAAAAGGCATCCAAACGGAATGAATACAAAACGCTTACTTATTATATAAAGAAGATGGAGGACATACCCGGCGGAGAGGATCAGGCTCCGGAACTTGCCAGGGAGCTGATAAATAAACACAGCAACCGGCCGGCCATGAAGGATGAACTTAGAAAAGCCGGGTATAATTGAGTCTGCTATAAAATAAACTGAAACGGCCTTTAGTTTTACATAAAATAATAAGATGATATGAGCAAAAAAGATCAGGACAATACCGGCGAACCCTTATCTGATTACGGAGAGCCGGTTTCCTTTAACCAGGTCTGGAAGATGTTTCAGGAGACCGATAAAATGTTTAAGGAAACGGAAAAAAAGATGCAGGAGACAGACCGCAAAATTGATAAGCTGGCAAAACTTTACGGCAATGTCTCGGAAAACAGCAAAGATGTTGCCGAGGAATTTTTCAAAAGAGGCCTGGAAGCGCGGGATTCTATTTTCGGCATTGAATATAAAGAGGTGGATCATCTGGAAAGGATATCAAAAAAACAACAGGGCGAATTTGACATAGTTCTTCATAATAACAAATATGTCATTGTCATTGAAGTAAAGTACAAACTTCACCCGGATGATGTTACAGATTTTGTTAACCGGAAACTTCCCAAATTCAAAAAATTGTTTCACGAATATGCTGACAAAACCATCCTGGGAGCAGTTGCGGGCATGAGCTTGCCTACGGAAAGCTATGACCTGGCAGAAAAACACGGTCTCTTGGTGTTGAGCCAGTCTGGCGAGAACATTACTGTGATGAACCCGGAGGGATTTAATTTGAAAAGGTTTTAAGAAATTGGGTACATACAAGGTGATGAAGAATCCATCTCACAAATCACCGTCATTGATGCCGAATTGCTGCCACCAGGGGAACAACTGACCGACGATCAAAAAACATTGTGATCAGAAGAACTGGAAAAGCTGTTGCTGAATCACCATTTTGTATTTGATTTTCCTGAACGTTTCCCTTTCCATCTTCATTTAAAGCAAAAAGCAGGGATGATTAGGCCAGTTATTTCCCCGCTTTCTGCTTTATATATTTCAGGATTATGTCAATAGCTATTCAACTTTAACATCAACGGTTTGGGTCGATTTCCCAATTTGCAGTTTGATGGTATGTTTGCCTTCACTCAACCGCGTCTGCACAAGTGGTCCCTTCCCCACTTCTCCATCCCTGGAGGAAATCCAGGTAAAGCCTTCGCTGATTTCTTCTCCCGAATTGGGATCATATCCCTGGCCGGTAAGAAGAACGCTTCGACCGGCTGACAGGACCTCGCCATCCAATGGCGACAATATGATCACCTCATTGGGCTTATCCTGAATAACACAACTGC
>JAWOEV010000235.1:0-10403 GCA_046482565.1 Lentisphaeria bacterium
ACTACAAAGCCGACGAAGTTTTCATGGGTACTGACATTTTTGTGCTGGGCAGGTTTCGATGATCAAGCCCCAGTGATACCACGATGCGCTGCCGTGGCTTTCCCTCCCGGTTACGGTAGGATTCGACCAGTTGCAGCGCTTCTCCCGAGCGAGTTGTCTTAATGCGAAAAAACATAATAAGAACAACATAACCCGAGGAAATATATTGCAAGCCATTGATTGGCACTACGAGGCTTGAATGGAGCTTCTTTTGTTGCAATGCAGGGACTTATGACACAAAATTTCTTAAAAATTTTGTTTTAGCCCGAATTTCGCAGAAATTCGGGCTAGAGTGATCCGTGAAAAAAGTTTTCATCGGGAACAATTTTACGGGAACACTGAGGTTATGCAATTAGTGCAGAATCTGATTTTTTGGGATCGGCACTTTTTTCCGATTGCGTTAAGCCGTTTTTGAAAATTTATGGCGAATTCAAATTTAGCTCTTGGTGCCGATTTTATTGAGTAATTTTACCACGCGCTCACTCAGTTGTCGGCATTGGATTTCAGCCCGGCGGTCCGGCGAGCCGATGGCTACGGGGCCGTAATGGTCACCATCATAGTTGCCCTGGATTATCATGCCGTGCACAAGCATTGATTCCAAAATATCCATCATTGTGGTTTCGTTGCCGCCAGCCAGATTGTGCGAACTGGTAAAGGCCCCGCCGACTTTACCGGCAAGTTTCCCGTGATATTTGACACTCTGATCGAAAAGTGTCCTGATCGGGCCAGCGCTGTGGCCGTAGTAAGTTGGTGAGCCGATTATAATGCCGTCAGCCGCATGCATATGATCGGGGGTGGCTTCGTCCGCCGGAATCAGGCTTACTTCGGCCCCTGCCGCTTCTGCCGCCACCGCTATAAACTCCGCCATTTTTTTGGTGTTACCGGTTTTGCTGTAGTAGATGACGGCTATCTTTGGCATTAGTTGTCTCCTTGTAAGTTTTAACCTATTATCGCATTCCAATAGCATTTTTCACGTGGTCAAGCAGGTCTGCAGCAATGGCGCGTGCTTTTTGAGCACTGCTTTGGAGTACTTTTTCGATATACGCGGGGTTATTCTGAAGTTCAGCCCGGCGTTCACGGTAAGGGGCAAAATATTCCCAATACTTTTCGAAAAGAGCCTGTTTAGCAGTACCATAGCCCATGCCGCCGGCTTTGTATTGAGAGCGCAGATTCTGTACTTCCTCGTCAGAGGCAAATAACTTATACAGAGAGAAGACGTTGCAGATGTCGGGATCTTTGGGTTCTTCAAGCGGCGTTGAGTCAGTGACAATGCGCATAATCTTCTTGCGCATCTTTTTTTTCGGTCCGAAGATCTCAATGATATTGTCATAACTTTTAGACATTTTCTGGCCGTCGGTGCCGGGGACTGTGGCAATGTCTTCCTGGATGATTGCATCCGGTATTTTAAAGATTTCACCATAGCGGTGGTTGAAGCGGGAGGCGATGTCACGAGTGATTTCCAAATGCTGTTTCTGGTCGGGGCCAACCGGTACTAGGTGAGACCCGTAGATTAAGATGTCGCTGGCCATCAGGACGGGGTAGCTGAAAAGCCCCAAGTTGGGGGAAAGCCCCCGGGTAACTTTATCTTTGTAACTGTGACAACGCTCCATTAGCCCCACCGGTGTATGGCAGCTTAGTATCCAGGTGAGTTCAGTGACTTCCGGTACGTCGGATTGTCGAAAAAAAACGGTACGTTCGGGATCCAGTCCGCAGGCCAGAAAATCCAAGGCTACGTTCCTTACTCGATTTCGCAGATCTTCTGGTGACGGGTATTGCGTGAGAGCATGGAAATCTGCAATAAAATAAAAACATTCATGGTTTTTTTGCAATTCCAAGGCCGGTTTCATCATCCCGAAATAGTTGCCGAGATGTAATATTCCGGATGGTTGAATGCCGGATAAAACGCGTTTTTGTTCTGTCATTTTTATGTTTAACCTGATTTCAGTTGAGTTAAATAACCAGTTTTTCTAGGGCTCGTTTTGATCTTGCGGCTGTGTCGGCGTGTAAACTTTGGCCGTAGGAGTCCATCGTCACGATGACAGGCAGCCGCTCTACTCTGAGTTCCCACAATGCTTCCGGTGAGCCGAATTGTTCTTCCATGAATACGTTTTCGACGTTCGTAATTCTTTCCGCCAGCACCTGGGCAGCTCCTCCGACTGCATGCAAATAAACGCAATCGTTACGGGCGCAGGCCTCAAGTGTTTTTTGTCCCATGCCGCCTTTGCCGATTATCCCCCTTAAACCGAAGCGTTGAATCAGATCCGCCATGTAAGGCTCTTCGCGGATCGAAGTTGTCGGGCCTGCCGCCGTGATGCTTACACTGTTTTTGGAATGCACAACAACAGGCCCGCAATGATAAATAACCGCGTGTTGCAATTTACAGGGGGGATTGCCGCCATCGGCCAGATATTTGTGAACTGCATCACGCGCCGTGAAAAGCTGGCCGCTCAAGAGCACAAAATCGCCGACATGCAGTTGCTTCATGTCGCTTTTTGTCGCCGGCAGCGGAATCTCTATGGCTTCACTAGGAATATTTTTCACGGTTCGCCCGGCGAGGATTTTTGGTCAGAGGGATCAAAATGATAAATCTTTTCGTTATTCCGACACCAACCGAATTTTTCTCTGGCCACCCTTTCCACTGCTTTTGGGTTGGTCTGGAGATTGTGTATCGTCTCTTCCAAATGCTGCGTCTGGATTGCCAGCTCCGCTAGATCCTGCTCTAAGCGTTGCTGTTCTTTGTGGGCCCGCCGGTAATCCGCATAAGCGGGAACCAAGAAATAAGCAACAACCGAACCGATAATTACCAAGAGTATGCTGAAGATGTAATGCTTGGGTTTCATAACAGAAGGAATTCAATCCCAAAAATCTATGCCTTATACAGGTTGGGGCTTTGCTAACGGCCAACGGCTTCAAAAACGCTGGGACGTTAGAATTTATCGTAATATAACACGAATGCTCAGCTGGTCCAAATATGATTGCCCCCTGAAGGTCTCCACTTGAAATTGGTGCAACATCAATGATTCTCCCGGCGAAGCCTGGCGCAGAATCTTGGCGAAACTGTTTTGGTCGGCCACACGGGTGTCATTTATCCGGTATATTATATTGCCGCGGCGCATACCGCTTTTCCTGAGCTGATCGCTTTTGACTTCACTTACGGCTACGCCATTTAGGCGGTCGGGCAAGCCCATCGCTTCTTTTAGTGGCGGCGTAAGTTGCTGGATCTTGATTTGCAGGCGTCGTTCAATCAGTTGATCAGCAGTCATCGGCTCAACTCTTAGTGTTGCAGCCGGATGATTCCTAAACTTCAGAACTACTTTATCGCCACTGTTGAGATCCCACAATATTCTGCCCGCGTCAAGCACCCGGTTTACTTTTTTGGAGTTGATAGAAGTAATTTCCACGCCCGCTTTGATATGTGCTTCTGCGGCCGGACTCCGGGGGATGACGCCGCTAATCGCAACCCCGGTATCGTCCTCTGAATTAACTGGTTGAATGGTGATTCCGAGTAGAGAATCGGAGAACTGACTGGGCACCAGCCAGCGGGCAAGAACTTGCTCAATCCGGCTGGCGGGAACCGCAAAACCGATCCCTTCAGCACCACGACGGATAGCCAAATTCATGCCGATAAACTGTCCCTTAAGGTTAATCAGCGGGCCACCGCTGTTGCCCGGATTAATGGCGGCGTCCGTTTGCAGTATATCGTCAAATACAACGTTACCCTCACGCAGTGAACGATTAGTTGCACTTAATACGCCGGTGGTGACAGTGTTACCCAAGCCAAACGGATTGCCCACGGCTATAACCGTTTCGCCAAGCAACAGGTTCTCGGAGGGAGCAAACTCAACCCCAGCTAGATTAGCCGGATTGAAGTCACCGGACATCTTGAGTAGGGCCATATCCTGAGCCGGTTCAAAGGCGACTATGCGGGCTCGGCAGTTTTTCCCATCAGGTAGCATTATCATGATATTTGACGCTCTGCGAACTACATGGTAGTTTGTGATTATTAACCCGGTCTCGTCAATTACGATACCGCTACCGAGAGGGATTGATTTGCGGTAGTATTTAGCGGGGCCGTTGAAAAATTCATGGTAAAACTCTTCAAACGGATCAGATACGCGTACAAGCTCGCGCGTTGATATGTTCACAACAGACGGAAGAATCTTCTGTACCGCCTTGACGGTCGGGGTTAGACGAGGGGGTTGCACTTCGCCCCCCCCGGAACAGTTTTCACTGATGGCAAAAAGCATACCGGCAAGGAGCGCTGAAAATGTAATCCTGAAGAGGGTAAGTTTATTTGTCATGCTTTTTTTGTTATGCTATTTTATGTTTTATTGTCTCTGAAAGTTAAAATTATACAAGGCAAAAAATGAGCAATTTCAAACTGAACAAACTGCACACGAGCTTAACTCAAGTTTACTTGCCTTTGCGCAATCAAGTCACTGAACGCATTTCCGGCGCTGAAACATTGTTTGAAAATAACGGCAGATTAGGGCTTTGTCAATTTGATGAACGTTTTCTTCAGGCCCTGTGGAATGAACAATTTTTTAACGACCCGCTGAAAACGGTCAGTGGCGATGTGTTTGAGATTATTTCTTCCGGGACTTGGAATGTGGAGGCGGGGCCCGACTTCAAGAATGCGATAGTTCGACTGGCGGGCCGCGTTTGCCATGGCGACATTGAAATTCACCGGCGTACAAACGATTGGTACAACCACGGACATGATGATGATAACCATTATTCCAATGTGATTTTGCATGCAGTCTGGGAACATCCAAAGACCGAGTCAGACGATTTAAAAGCCCTTCCGCCGTGCTTCGAAATGCAATCATTTATGGATCGTCCCTGGTATGCGGCCAGTGAGGCAATAGACTTCGAAACTGATTATCCATACGCCCGGCAGGTGGGGGCCGGGGCATGTGCACCGTATTGGGCCCGTTTGGCGGATGGCGATTTACGGCAGATTCTGCAAATTGCGGGCCTCGCCCGGCTCCGGGAAAAAGCAGCAAGGTTTCAGCGCAGTGCCGTGGCCCGGGGTACAGAGCAAGGTCTTTACGAATACATATTCGAAGCACTTGGTTACAAAAATAACAAGGAAAATTTTAAGTGTCTCGCACAGCATGTGCCGCTGAAAGAACTGGAAAAACTTGCAAGTAATGCCGCTCGTCGAGCCGCCTTATTCGGTGCGGCCGGATTCCTGCCCGATCCTACAATTGAGTCTTTGCCGTCGCCGACGCGCAGGATGACCCGAAAATTATGGGATGCATGGTGGCCGCTGGGGAGACAGCCGGTGGGCATTGATTGGCAACGCGGCAATTGCCGTCCGCTTAATACTCCAGAACGGCGTCTTGCCGCAGGGATAGAACTTTTGCAGCGATGGGAATGGCAACCGGCACACATCCTTAAAAGTATTGTCACGGAAGCTACGGACTCTAAGGATCTTATGCACCGCCTGAGGAACGAGTTGTCCTTCAGTAGCACTTGGGACGCCTATACTACCTTACGGCATCCGCTTAAACATCCCGCCCGGCTTTTGGGTGAAAGCCGCCAGCGGGATTTAATTACCAATGTCCTGCTTCCGGCTGCGTGGATGTTAATCACCAGAGAAGGGCGAAAGGGTTCCGAACTGTCCGATTGTGTCGAGACTGTTTTGCTGGGCATGCCCCGCCTTCAGTCGAACCGCTCCCTCAAAGAAGCGGCGCATTGCCTTTTTATGCCGCCGAGTAGAAGTAAAGACGTGGCACCTCGCGCATGTGAACAGCAAGGGTTGCTGGCGATTTATAAAGATTTCTGCCTCCGTCTGGGCAAAGACTGCCAAAGCTGCCCGCTAATGAACTCAGAACTACTTGAAAAGTTAGTTCCGGTAGGGTAAGTTTGGGCTTGTGTCGACAAATACCTTTAGTCTGAGCCCGTCACAGGCATTGGCCTCTTTGGCCTGAACTATACATTTAAGATACTCCTGGAAGCAGATTATATGAAATATGCGGTTCTTGCTGACATTCATTCCAACCTGCAAGCCTTACAAGCGGTGCTTGCGAAAACCTCTGAAATGGGGGTTGACAAATACATCTGCCTGGGGGATGTCGTCGGTTACAATGCTAATCCCAGAGAGTGTCTTGAAGTCCTCAGGGAGCTTAACCCGGAGGCCGTAATTCGCGGTAATCATGATGAATATGCCGCTTCTGACAGTCCTCTTACCGGTTTCAATCCACAGGCGGCACACGTAGTGAAATGGACGCGCAATCACCTGAATGAGTCGGAAAAGGAATGGTTGCGCTCGCGCCCTTATCAATACAGCCTTAATACGAAAGTCATGCTGGTGCATGCAACTTTGGATATGCCCTCAAAGTGGGGCTATATCTTTGATAAATGGCATGCTGCCGCATCTTTCAACTACCAGAGAACCCAAGTCTGTTTTTTCGGCCACACTCACTTGCCGATAGCATTTGATAAATTTGGCGGCATAACCACGCTTAATTACCGGGATATAGAGTTGGAACCCGCCCATAAATACCTAGTGAATGTTGGTAGCGTAGGGCAACCGCGTGACGGTGACCCCAGGGCGTCTTTCGCTGTGTACGACCAGGAAGAACACAAAATATCATTGCACCGAGTTGAATACGATATAGAAGCCTGCCAACAGGCGATTTATGATGCCGATCTTCCTGAACGCTGTGCAATGCGACTTGTCAGAGGCCGATAGTCTGAACATCCTAGTTATAAAACCTAGCAGCATGGGGGATGTGATTCATGCATTGCCCGCTGTACATTTATTACGGCACCAGTTCCCGGATGCGCACATTACTTGGGTTGTAAATGATTCTTACGCCGAGCTGGTGGAGCGTTCTCCGGATGTGGATGAGGTGGTGCTGTTCAGACGTAAGCGTTGGTCAAAGCCGCGATACTGGCCTGAGCTGATAAGTATGATGCGGGATTTACGTCACAAAAAATACGACGTGGCCATTGATTTTCAGGGGCTTTTGCGGAGCAGTTTGATCGCTCTATTTACGGGTGCTCCCAAACGTATTGGATTTCGGCATGCGCGAGAGGGTGCTTCTGTGTTTTACACGGAAAAGATTCTTCTGCCGGCAAATATAAACCACGCGCTCGAAAAAAACGCGTTCCTCGTGCGTTCTGCGTTCAATATATCTACTCCTCTTGAGATGCCGGAACTGGTTTCCTATCCGCGGGCGGAGAAAACGGCTAAATCACTGCTCGAGGATGGGGAGGAAAACGGCCTTGCCGATGCTGTGTTGGCAGTGGCACCGGTAAGCCGCTGGGCAAGCAAAACCTGGCCTCCGGAGTTTTTTGCCGGAATTATCGGGGCCGTCGCGGATCGGTCGCCGGGAACACGCATATGGCTGGTCGGAACTCAGGAGGAGCGAAGCTTAGGCGAAAAAATTTCAGAACTGTGCACTTCCGGTGTGGTCTTGAATTTGATGGGGCAAGCTAATTTTGGAATCTTGATCGAACTGTTACGGAAAAGCAATGTCATATTGACGAATGACAGCGGCCCGATGCATCTTGCTGCTGCGTTGGGGGTTCCTGTTGTGGCGCTGTTCGGCCCCACAGCTCCTGAATTAACCGGACCTTACGGTGAAGGCCATAAGGTCTTTTGTGGAGTATGCAGTAAAGGTCCGTGCTTTATGCGCGAATGCCCCTTTGAAGCCCCGGCCTGCTGGAAAAGTGTTGATAGAGTAGAAGTGACTGATACTGTAATTGACTATTTAAGGGAGAATAACAAAAATGAACGGGCCGAAAACACATAGAATCAGGGTAATCTTCCTGTTCTCGATTTTGGCAATCCTCGGTGCACTGCCCCGCGTATACGGTACATTGGGCATCAGTGTTCAGGCAAATCGAAAATCGTATGTGCAATATGAAAAGATTAAGCTCACAGTTACCATATCCAATTACACCGGGAACGAAATAAGCTTCGCCAGTATTAATGACGAGCAATCTCAAAATCATCTCACCTTCAGTATCAGTGAAAATAACGGGCGGAGTTTTCACCGGGTGCAACAGGACCGCCTGCTGGCAGGGCTGACTCTCGAGGCGGGAGAAAGTCGAAATGTAATGGTTGTCGCCAATAACCTTTACAATTTTGAGGATCGCGGCGAATATCTGTTGAATGTTCAAATCGGCCATTACCGTTTGCCGAATGATTATCGCAGCAAGCCTGTCAGTATCCGGGTCCGTGACGGCATAGAGCTTTGGTCCCGGCAGATAGGTATTCCTACGGCCGATAATGACGGCCCGATCCCCATGCGGGAGATAAATCTTATGAAGGTTCAGCAAGATGAGGAGGAAGTTTACTGCCTGCGAATTGAAGATGATAAAAATGTCTATGCTGTTTTGCGGCTTGGTAAAGCTATCCGTGGTGCCGATCCCCAATTCCAGATAGATGCCATTAGCAATATACATGTCTTACTGCGCCTTAAATCACACCTTTTTGTGCATAAGGCGTATGACTACCGGGGCCGTAAGCTTCAGGAAAGCTATTACATGCTGGCCGAAACAAAACCTGAACTCTACAGGGATTCCGATGACGGCACGGTGATTGTGGTCGGTGGCCGGCAAGCGGTTCTCGGTGAAGACTATACGCTGACGCGACGCAACGGCGATAGTCGGGCCGAACAGCTCCCCGCCAATATGCGCCGGCGTCCCAGGGGAAAACAGCGCTTGCTTCGGCCCCGGGATTCTGAACAATAATCCGCTATTGGGGATAAACCCGATGGGGTTTCAGAACTGGGCGGGGTCCCCCATCGCGATTTTCAAATAGCGCCTCCAGCGGGGCAACCGCCGTGGTATTCTCGTAATTCAAACTTGCCCGCTGAACCGAAAAGATAATGCGGCGGATTTTCCGTCCAAGTTCCAGTGTTCCAATAAGTGCAAGTATCTTGCTGGCGAACTTCTGGGAAGTGAATATGGCCGCAAGCGACGTTGTCCCAACCGTTCTCCCGGGCATGCTCAAAAGCATTTGTGGCTACATTGTTTCGTAGATAATCATAGAGCAGAGGCCATTTTTTTGCGTACTCCGCAACGTGTACCGGGCTGGCACCCAGCATGATGCGGAGTTTATGGATCGACCGGAAAAGCTTGATAAACCAGCGATTATAGGGCATGACGTTATCAAAGTGTTCGCCATGGGCAATGTAAACGCTGAGCTCGGGGATAATGTGATACTTGACAAACGCAATGTTCCCCGGCTCCTGAAGACGGAAGCCAGAGTCGTGATTACCCTCAACCCAGACAATCCTGAGCCGCCGGGAGTTTGCTGTCAGTAAGTCCAGAGCCTGTTGTTGTTCGGCACTGAGTTGGCGGGTCGGATCATCAATTGTGTCCCCGTTCAGAACCAGTCGAGATGAATCGGGCAGATGGGCCATGAACTCCCGGAACAGTTGTTGCTGAAAGTGGGGCAGGCCAATATGGAGGTCACTGATAATATATGTATTGTTTATTGGCGGAACTCTAGAAAAATTCTGGGCGCACCGCCCATAGAAGGACCCATTTTTGTTTGTTGCCGTTCTCATTTTGTAAGCATACAATACCCGCGTTGGTGAATTCTACCATCTTCGAATCAGGATCGCCGGTGAGGAGAAGCGAGGCTAGTTTTTGCAAATGCGGAAGATGCCCGACTAGCACTTGGTCGCCCTCGAGAGTGGTGAGGCGCTTTTCCCAGGCTTTGGGATCCGCTTTAGCTTTCAGGTCATCATCAATAGCCGGTTCTGCAGCTGTTGCAATTGCTGCTTCCAGAATCGCGGCGGTTTCCGCTGCCCGTAATTTGGAGCTGTGAAATATCTGGGTGGCGTTTGTTTGTAAAGATTTGCCCAGAAAAGTAGCGGTCTTTTTAATATCAGCTCGTCCTTTTTCCGTAATTGGACGTTCCGGATTTTCTTCCTTCTTAAAAGCTACTGCGTGTTGTACCAAATAGACCTTCATATTATTAGTCCTCTCTGTTATGGTTTGCGCAAGCCTTGGCGAAATTGTTCGCTAATGATTTACTTCGGGCATCCATTTGTCGCTCTTTGCTACTTATTCTACGTGTATCTACCCGCTTTTGTCAAGTAAAATTCATACTCTGAAAAACGTTGAAAGCAGTTGAAAAAACGACGGTGTGAATTATTGTATAATCTTTGCGATTGATGCGGATAATGGATTTTTAGTGGTGGCTGTAGCTCAGTCCGGTTAGAGTCCTGCTGTCCAGCAGGATGGCCCAGGAGGCCTCGCCGATCTTTGGGGATTACAGCCACCGGAATAATTTTAGTGGTGGCTGTAGCTCAGTCCGGTTAGAGTCCTGCTGTCCAGCAGGATGGCCCAGGAGGCCTCGCCGATCTTTGGGGATTACAGCCACCGGAATAATTTTA
>JAWOEV010000247.1:0-10545 GCA_046482565.1 Lentisphaeria bacterium
CGTCTCCCGGCCGCTGCTGCCGGTGCTGAAGCCGATCCTGTCGGACCTGCCCCACCTCGCCCACACCGTCGTGGTCGGCGCGGATGGCGACTACGCGGCTGGGAGAATGGCCGGTTGACTGGGAACGGCTGGCCGCATCCCCCCCCACTAAAAACGCCTTCTTCGAAAGACTCACACCGGAAAAAGAAGCAACCCTAAAACGGGTCCTTGCAGAAAACGGACTCAGCAACCTAGATAAACTTGAATCACAATTCCGCCTGGAAGGTAAAATACCTCAGGCAATTGCCCCGGCCTTAAATGCCGTCGACCTTTCTGACGAGCTCACTTTTTACTTCAGAAAAGCCTGGCTCCGAGAACAGTATAAGCTGGATGCCGAACTTATTCTAAAACTGAACCGGCAGTACGGAAAACTCGACTGGCGCCTACCTGAAGCCCATGCTTTATACTGGGCCACGCTCGGCCAGCGCGCCTCTGAGCAGGAAGTTGATACAGCCTGCGAGCGCATGATTCTGCAATCCCTGGCCAACGCCTTCCGGGGCGGCAGGCTGCTTTATCTAGGTGACGTTCAAGCCCTGGGGGTAACCCCGAATATTGCTGTAGTCGATGCCACCGATACCGCCCACAAAAAAGCCCTGCAGCGTCCCGACAGTAACGTCGGGTCAGAAGCCGGCTATGAGAACTTTCTGATCGATGCCACGGTTACACTCTATACCTTCGGGCGTACCGAAAAAGCCCGCGAATACCTTGGCAAGCTGCGCGAAAATTTTCAGTCAAATAAATATAAATTACCGCTTAACCGCTTTGTTCTGCGCGAGCTGGCCGGTGACATACAAACCGCAACTTATGACCAGGGGCAGTCCATGGTCCAGGGATATCTCTACCAGATGTACCAAGCCCTGGCCTTCGGCGATTTTGAACGCGGTGAGGCGTTTGAGTCTATCGCCCGCGCCATCTGGGAACGTTACATGCAGGATGCTCAGAAAGGCAGGGAGCGCCGAGCGTTACCGCCTTATGATCAGATGAAGTTCAACATGTACAAGCGCTGCCTCGAAACGTTTCCCGAGGCGCTCAAAAAACGTCTTACCCAAGCGGCAGACGCCCCGGAATAGGCATAATCATATATTCAGGACTCCTGACTCCTTGCCCCACGGAAAGTTGTCTTTCTTCAGCATAACGATTCGGCCACATAAAAAAACCCGCAGCGAGACTACGCTCACTGCGGGTTTTGATTTTTTTCTAAAATGTTTCTAGTCAGACCGTCTACGGTCTAGTCAGGCTTAGAAACTGTAGGCAATACCGCCAGCGACAATATCCGTACTGTCATCGCCGTCGTCGCTATAGTTATCATCCACCCTTATATAGCCGATTTCGGCCTCCAGGTTTTCGGAGATAGCGATATTCATAATCAGATTGAGCTCAGTTGCTTCGCCCTTGGCTTCGCCGGTGCTTTTCACCCAGGCGTTATCAACCCAGCCGTATATCGCTTCCAGCTCAAGAAATTTCCAGCTGTAACTGGCGTCCACGAAAAACGTGTCATTGTTCGGCGCTTCGCCGTACTTGGCTAGGTCTTCCGCCATCGGATCGAATTCGTCCATGATATAGACGGACTGGAAATCATCACCGGGTGCACCGGTGTCGTTGTACAGGGCTATATCACCGCTGATGTGGTAATATCCGACCCCGAGGCCGAAGTTCTTGTACTTACCGTAAGCGCGCAATAAAGACTGACTCACATCCTCATCATCCGGATACATATCATCCGGCGTATCTTCAAGATGCTTGACATAGGCGCCGTTCAACCCCACCGTCAGATCTTCATTCAAAGCTTGATGGATATCAAACTCAACCCCGAGAGTGGTGGCGACATCTTTCTGATACTGCATGTACGGAGATAGAGTCAGCATGTCCGGCACAGCGTCGATATCCGCCATCAGGGTATAAGCGAATGAACCGGCATCACTGTTACCGTGATCCTTACTGTTCACCTCATCCATATCGACCCATTCATCCTGAATACCGTCGAGGTCCCAGGAGGCCGACGCGTTATCCATCCATTTATTGACGGCCGACGCATAGATAGTCATGCGCGGGATATCCTTAATGGTCAGCTGGATTCCCTGATGCACATCACCGTCACCGTCTGTCGGTTTCTTGAACTTTGTGCGCCCGACCAGGATTTCGGTCTTGGTATTCGGCACGGCATATTTCAGATAGATATCCGTCCACTTGGCGTGGTCCTGGAAATCATCATCGTCTCCGAAAATATTGCCTTCATACCCGCCTTCATCCCAGGCTTCCAGGATGGCCAGGCCGCCGACACCCAACTGCAAGCCGTTCCAGACACCGGATTCCCAATCGACCTCGAGATAGCCCCACCCGGCACTACCGTCCTCGTCTTCTTCCGGATCTTCGTACCGGAACTTGAGTCCGAGCTCAGCATCCCAGGTTCCATTGGCCAGAGTTTCATCAATGACCGTGCGACTGGCATCAGCCGACAGCAGATAGTTGCTGTCTTCAGCCGCAACCGTTAGGCTGGCCGCTACAAATGCCATAATACTTAACACTGCAATTTTAAATATTGATTCGTTCTTCATACGTAAATCTCCTCAGTTCATAAAATAAGTATAGGTAAAGTTAAAACGACTAATTCAGTAGTTCTGTTTTATTTTTTTTCAATTAAAGCGTCCAAGCCTTGAAAAAAATCGGATGCTATGAAGCCTGATTCATAACTATCACATAAACACCTCCGAAATTTTGTGGTTAATTGCCGCCGTCATGCCTTTCGGCCAAGACATCTCCCGTCAAGAGTTCCTGTCTTAAATAATAAACACCCCTAATATCCACCCTGAATGTGAGGAGAAGATTAGGGGCCTGTTAAATCTCAGTAAAAGCGCAAAGCCCAAATATCTGCAACCGTTTAATCCGGCTTATTCGTCGCCGGCCGGTGAGGTTCGAGGACGCTTTGTTTGGCTTTCTCGGCCCGGGCGGCACGGTCGGCGGCGCGTAAACAAAGGGCATGCTGGCTGCGTAACTTGCCTTTGCGGCCGCGACGTTTAACGCGCTTATAACTGCCGTCCGGTTGCAGCATGCGACCTTTCTCGGTGTCACTCAACGAAGTATCCAATACCTCCAACAGCTTCTTGCGCTCAGCCGTACTTTCCACGGGCACCAGCAACTCAACGCGGCGATCCAGGTTGCGCGGCATCCAGTCAGCACTGGATATATAAACACTGCCTTCACCGCCATGGTGAAAATAAATTATGCGCGCATGTTCCAGAAACCGGTCGATAACACTTACTACCCGAATGTTTTCGCTGAGGCCTTTGACTCCCGGCCGCAGACAGCAGATACCCCGGACATTCAACTCTATTTTGACCCCGGCCTGTGAAGCTTTGTAAAGGGCATCAATGACTTCCGGGTGTGACAGCGAATTAAGCTTTGCCTTAATTTTACCGGCCTGCCCTTGACGGCACCGTTCCGTCTCCGCCGCAATCAGCTCAACGAGCTGATTGCGCAACCCCCGGGGTGCCATTCGGAGTTTGAGAAAGCGTTGCGGCTGGGTATAACCGGTAACCGCATTAAAGAAGGCAGAGGCGTCCGCCCCCAAGTCTTCATTCGTGCTCATGTAACTGACGTCAGTATAGAGCTGGGCCGTTTTTTCGTTGTAATTACCGGTTCCGAAGTGTACATAGCGAACAATCCCGCGCGGTTCGCGGCGCACAACAAGCAGGACTTTGGCATGGGTCTTGAGTCCCCTGACACCGTAGAACACCTGCCCCCCGGCTTCTTCAAGGTGAGTTGCCCAATCAATGTTCCGCGCCTCATCGAAGCGAGCTTTCACTTCAACGACCGCGGTCACATTTTTACCGTTTTCGGCGGCCCGGCGCAGCAGTTTAACCACTGGACTGTTGCGGCTAGTTCGATAAAGCACCTGTTTAATGGCCAGAACATCCGGATCGCCAGCGGCTTCCTCGAGCATTTTCAGAACCGGTTCAAAGCTTTCATACGGATGGACCATTAACAAATCCCGTTTCGCCAGCAGGGTAAACATACTTTCCTGCGGATTATACTCCGGGGGATTCGGGCCAACCCAGGAGGGATATTTCAAATCGTCAAATCCCTCCATCGAGGCAATCTTTGAGCAAACCGACAGGTCGATCGGTCCGTCTGCTTCGTAAACGTCCTCGGTGCTTGTGTCGAGTTTCTGCTCCAAAAAAGAGCGCATCCCTTTGGTTGTCCCGGCCTCGATTTCCAAACGTACACAACTGCTCTTTTTGCGGGCTGCCAGCACGTCACGCATTTCGGCCAAAAAGTCCGGTGCTTCATTCTCCCGGGCACTTAAATCAGCATTGCGGCTGACTCGGAAAACCACGGTTTCGGCAACTTCCTCGCCCGGAAAAAACTTTTCGGCAAACAGCCGCACCACATCTTCCAACAGAATAAACTGATAACCGGACTCCGCGGGCAAAGTTATTATCCGCCCTTGTGAACCGGCGAACGGCAGGATAACGAAACGCTGTTTAGCCCGCTGTCCGGACCGTCGCATTTTAAGGCGAACCGCCATGTGCAAACGCAGATTCCGCAACAACGGGAAACGGTTGCCGCTATTGCCGGCCAAAGGGGACATGACAACGCTGATTTCCTGATCGAACATTTCTTCAAGATACGCCACCTGTTCATGCGTGAGTTCACCGGGCTTCAGCCACCGGATGGCTTGGTTCTCCAGGGCAGGTTTCAGTTCCTGATTGAAAATCGCATACTGGTTTTCCAGCATCTGATGAACCCGGCGACTTATCGCCTTGAGCTGCTGGGTCGGTGTCAAACCCGCCCGATCAGCCGCGGAAATATTCTCGCTGACCAACAGTTTCAGCCCCCCGACCCGGACCATGAAAAACTCGTCCAGGTTGGAGACCGTAATACCGAGAAACTTCAGGCGCTCAAGCAGCGGCACCCCTGCGTCCTGCGCTTCATCAAGTACGCGTTGGTTAAATTCCAGCCAGCTCAGTTCCCGATTGAAATAATTGGACCGGGATCTTTTTTTCTGTTTCGTTTTTGTTTTTTTTGGCATACTCACTCCGAAAGTTAACTAGACCGTCCGCGAAAAGGTATCGCGGTCGGCAGTGGAGCCGACGTCCCCGTCGGCTTCCTGCCAGCGCCAGCTGAGCACAACCAGCGCGATTCGCCCAGGACAACCCGCAACAACTCCGACGGGGACGTCAGAGCTACGGTGTTAACTTACTCCCGGAAGCGGTAGCCGATGCCTCTGACCGTTTCAATATGGTCACCGAACTTGCCCAGTTTTTTTCGCAAACCGACTATTTGCACGTCTACCGACCGTTCGGTAACCGGATAATCATCGCCATGCACCGCGTCAATTATCTGACCACGGCTGAAAACCCACCCCGGGCGCTTAGCCAGGTATTGCAGGGTCCGGAACTCACTGAAAGTCAACTCCACCGGTTTCCCATTTAAAGTCACTTCATGGCGCCCCGGATCAACCACCAGGTTACCGCGTTTAATGGATTCGGTTTCAGTGTCTTCTTCCGCCTCTTTTTCTTCACTGTGCTGGCGTTTCCTGAAAAGCGTCCGTACCCGGGCAACCAGTACCCGCGGACTGAACGGCTTGGTTATGTAATCGTCGGCCCCGACTTCAAGGCCGGTCACGACATCCACTTCATCATCTTTGGCAGTCAGCATGATTATCGGAATCTGGCTGGTCATGCTGTCATTCTTGAGGATTTTGCAGACATCCAAACCGTCAACCCCGGGCAGCATTAGGTCAAGAACAATCAGATCCGGCTGATCGGAGCGGGCCCGGGTAATGGCTTCTTCACCGGAGGCTACGGTTGTTACCAGATATCCATTTTTGATGAGGTTATAGGATACCAGCTCTTGAATATCGCGCTCATCATCGACGACGAGAATTTTTTGTTTCTCAGCCATGATCCTTGCTCCAGTCGTTTTATAAAAAGGCCCGGGTCCGAGGTCCCAAGTCGCGGGTCCACGGATTTATGTCTTCGGCGCTTCCGTTTTTCCGTTTTTTTTATGCCGCACAATCTCGCCCTTAAGCATATATATGATATCCTCGGCGATATTAGTCGCATGATCTGCCACCCGTTCAATGTGGCGCCCCACCCAGATTATCTGCAGATAACCTTCGTCGTATTCCGGTTGTTTTTTTATCGCTTCCTTAACCCGTATTTCAACCTCGCGATCATAAGCGTCAACTTCGTTGTCCTGCTGCCGAACTTTATACGCTAGGTCCATATCCAGCTGCACGAACGCATCAAGGCTGCTGCGCAACAAGGCCAGTGCCTTCTGCGCCATGGCATGGATATCCACCGGGGGGGTTATCGCGGGATATTCAGCGTACGGTTCGGTACACTTAGCTATGTTTGCGGCCAAATCCCCGACACGCTCCAAGTCGTTATTGATTTTCAGAGCGGAAATAATCACCCGTAAGTCAACCGCAACCGGTTGATAAAGCGCCAGCATCTTGAGGCACTCCTCTTCGAGTTCGACTTCCATCTCGTCAACTTCTTTGTCGGACTCAATAACCTGCCGCGCCACTTCGATATCCCGCCCTTCAAAGGCCCGGACGGCTTTGTTTATGTTCTCTTCAACAACAGCACCGAGTTCCAGGACTCGGTTTTCCAGTCGGTCGATTTCCTTGTGAAGATGAGTAAGCATATTTTAAAGGTTCCATATTCTGTTTATTTTTTAGTTCGTGATTCGCGGTCTTGATTTTCCTGTCTTCCGTTTTTACCGTGGCACCGGAAAAGTCACCCGAACCGGCCGGTTATATAATCCTCGGTCTGTTTCTTGGAGGGATTCGTGAAAAGCTGTTGTGTACTGCCGAACTCAACAAGATCTCCTTCATACAGAAACATCGTAAAATCCGAAATACGAGCCGCCTGCTGCATGTTGTGCGTTACAATAATAATAGTATAGCGCCCATTGAGATCAGCGATCAAATTTTCAATATGGGCGGTCGCCTTGGGGTCCAGTGCCGAAGTCGGCTCGTCCATAAGCAGGATCTCGGGGTTGACCGCCAAAGCCCGCGCAATACAGAGTCGCTGCTGTTGGCCGCCGGATAATCCCATGGCATCCGCCTTCAACCGATCTTTGACCTCATCCCACAGAGCCGCCTTGCGCAGACTGTCTTCCACGATTTCCGCTAATTTTACTTTATTGTTGATCCCCTGCAGGCGCGGCCCGTAGGCAATATTATCAAATACCGATTTCGGGAACGGATTAGGCTTTTGAAAAACCATGCCGACGCGCCGCCGGAGCTCGACAACGTCCAGTTTCGGGTCAAAGATATCAATTTCATCTACCATCAGGGTCCCGTTTGTGTGACAACTCGGGATCAGGTCATTCATACGGTTAATGGCTCGCAGGTAAGTACTTTTACCACAACCGCTGGGGCCGATGATCGCAGTCACCTGCTTCTGCGGCAACTTGGCATCAATGCTTTTCACCGCTTCATGATCACCGTAAAATATGGAAAACCCGCGGGATTCCACGTGTGGATCATTGGGCACGACCCCGTCATTCAGCATGTCTGTCCTTAATCCGAGTTGCGACTTGTTCGCACCGGGGGGGGACGTGCCGTTATCGTTATTTCGGGTTTGATTATCTTCTTTGCCTGATTGGGCCATCATGTCGGTGCTTTCCTGTTCTTCGGTTGATACGTCCATCGCTATTTACCGCCTTACCATTTACGTTCAAACTTGTTACGTAATAAAATCGCGGTCCCGTTCAAAAGCAAAAGTATGACCAGCAGCACAACAATTCCCGCTGCTGTTTTCTCCACAAAACCGCGCAGTGACTCTGAAGACCAGGTAAAGATCTGCGCCGGCAAAACCGTGGTCGGATCGGTAAAGCTGGTAGGTGCCTCGGGAATAAAAGCCACCATCCCGACAATTAACAGCGGTGCCGTTTCTCCCATTGCCTGCGCCAGGCCGATTATTGTCCCGGTCAATATCCCCGGCAGGGACAGCGGTAACACATGATGGATAACCGTCTGCCAGGGGGTCGCGCCAACCGACAGCGCCCCCTGCCGAATAGAAGCTGGCACCGCCCGCAAAGCCGCGCGAGTGGCGATGATCAGAATCGGCAACGTCCGGAGGGATAAGGTTAGGCCACCAACCAACACGGAGGAGCGCGGCACCTGAAAGAAATTTATAAAAATCGCCAGACCAAGCAACCCGAATAGAATCGACGGCACTGCCGCCAGATTGTTGATATTGACCTCAATCGTCTGCGTAAACTTGTTATCCGGGGCGAATTCTTCCAGGTAAACCGCGGATAAAACGCCGATCGGAAAGCTCACCAGGAGGGTTATCATTAACACCATCATGGAGCCGACGGCGGCGGCTTTGATCCCGGCATACTCCGGCAACTTGGAATCACCGTGTCCGAAGAAACCGGTACTGAATTTCATCTTAATCCGACCGGTTTTTGCCAGACGGTCCATCTTCTTTATCGTGTCGCGACCGCCGTACATCGCCGCAATCTCACGAACTTTGGCTTCCGCCTCTTCATACCGGGCCACAAGTCCCTGCCGCATGGCCGTGATTTTCTGTTGCAATTTTCGGCGTTCGGCCCGCAATTCGCTTACTTCTTTACTCTGGTCAAACACGTCCGAGGGCAGGTCAAACTCTAGTTTAGCCAGCCGCGCATCAATGGCATACATCCGGTCCTGAACCGGTGCCACCTTTTTCTCTATGCGCGGCAAGGTCTCTTCATATTCACCTTCCTTTTCATCAAGCCACTTGATCAGCCGGTGATATTTTTCCTGCGAATGTTTGAGGTATTGATCCACTTCCGAAGTAGCCAGAACCGTCTCTTCACGGGTCTTCCCCAGCAGGTCCGGATTATTCTCCATCCGGCGCGGAATCAACCGGAAATATGAATGACTGACCAAATCGCGATATTCTCGGTCGATTGCCCGCTTCGGAACTTCTTCGGAACGTTCGTTGTAGCTTACATCAACTTGGATTTTGGCCTGCACAAAGGCGGGGTAAGCTTTTGAACCGATGTTGAAAAAGAAAAACACCAGAAAGCCCGTCGCCAAAGCCAGAGCGGTAAAGCAGTAAATTTGAAAGCGCCACGCCCGGCGATGCCGCCGGCGCAAAAGTCGCTTCTCGCTGCTTATGGCCGTCTTGTCATTAGAGAATGTATTGTTTTCAGATGGCATGATAATCAGTCCGTATACTGGTTGCGGAACTTACGGATAATGATTGCTGAGACGATATTCAGACAAAGAGTAAAAATTAGCAGAACCAATCCTAGGGCAAACGCCGAAAGCGTGGCCGCACTGTCAAAGCTCTGGTCCCCGGTCAGCGAGTCAACGATGCTGACGGTAACCGTGGTCATGCCTTCCAGCGGGTTCCAGGTCAAATTAGGACGCAAACCGGCCGCCATTACCACAATCATGGTTTCCCCCACCGCCCGCGACACGGCCAGCAGAAAGGCGGAGACAATGCCGGGCAAAGCGGCTGGCAGCAGAACCTTTTTGATGGTTTCCGCATGCGTCGCGCCCAAGGCGTACGAGCCGCCCTTCAAACTCTGCGGCACCGCCATAATAACGTCATCACAAAGCGAGGAAATCAACGGGATAATCATGATGCCCATCACCAACCCCGGGGCTAAGGCATTGGTATAATCAGCTTCAATATTAAATTCGGCGGCCGCCTGCACCACCAGCGGACTGACGGTAACCGCAGCGAAGAAGCCATATACAACCGTGGGAATACCGGCAAGGATTTCCAGCGCTGGTTTGGCAATGCGGCGCACCGGAAGCGCTGAATATTCCGCCATAGCAATCGCCGACAACAATCCCACCGGGATAGCCACCAGCATGGCAATCAAAGTAATCATAAACGTCCCAGCAAACAACGGCAGTGAGCCGAATTCCGGTTTCGCTATCTGCTCGCCACCGCGGCCGGCACTGCCCAGAAAGGCCGTGTCTGGACTCCATTGCGTACCGGTTATGAATTCCCACACGCTGACTTGTTTGAAGAACCGGATTGATTCGAACAGCACCGAAAGCAGGATTCCAACCGTGGTCAGCACTGAAACAATCGCCGCGGAAACCAGAATTACGTAAATAAACTTCTCGACAAAATGGTAGGCGTGTAGCTCTGGGGTAATTTTGGCGCGAGCAATAAAGAGGGAACCGAACCCGATAATTAAAGCAGTTATGAGATAAGGTGCCGGAACCGTAAATATTCCGAACAAATGCAGGAAACAGGAAGCCAAGAGGATTAAAACCGTCGGCCACAACATCCACACAACCGCGTACCATCCGCAATAACTCGGGGTTGAATGAAAGGTTTCACCGCGCTTAATGCCGGAAGCCGCCTTGAAGTAACCAAGCAGATACCCGAGTATCAGGACGGGAAGCACCAGCATTAGTAAAATGTTAAAAAGTTGACTCATATCATAAGTTTAATATAAGCCGGTCGGACAACTCCACACGTAGAATTGCCCGACCGGGTTTGTTTTTTTTAATACATCTCCGAAAAGTTAATTACTAAT
>JAWOEV010000264.1:0-4395 GCA_046482565.1 Lentisphaeria bacterium
GCCGGTATCGCCATGAAACAAGCCGAGGATTTTTAATATGTGTTTAGCAGTACCGGCTAAAATAATTGAATTGGACGGCGTTGACGCCGTTGTCGATATGAACGACGTCCGACGTGAAGCCAATGTCGCGTTCATAGAAGATCCCGAGATCGGCGATTACATACTGATGCATGCCGGTTTCGGTATCCGTAAATGGACAGAGGAAGGCGTACGCGAGTATGAAGAGATAATCCAGGAAAAGGTCACCTCATAACACGATTTTATCCACCGGAGGCGGATCCGCCGGCACTGGTTGCTGTTACGGGCTTTGTAGTCCGTGATACAATGCCGGCAAGTCGCAAAACAGCCATGCCGAACCCCATACAAAACGAATTAAATAAAATCCACAGACTGGCGGACGCTTTGCCGCGGCCCGTCCAGTTCATGGAGGTATGTGGCACTCATACCATGGCGGTATTCCGCTCCGGACTTCATTCTCTGCTGCCGGAAAAGGTCAAACTCCTGTCCGGTCCGGGCTGTCCGGTATGTGTGACCGCTAATCGCTATATTGACAAAGCAATCGCGCTTGCCCGCAAACCCGGCGTCACCGTCACGTCCTTCGGCGACATGCTCAGAGTCCCGGGCAGCCATGAATCACTTGAACAGGCGCGGGCTGACGGTGCCGCTGTGCGCGTGGTTTATTCCCCCCTGGACGCCCTCAAGCTGGCGCAGCAAGCTCCCGACCAATATTTTGTGTTTTTGGGAATCGGCTTTGAAACCACGGTTCCCGCCATCGCCTGGACCATTCGCCAGGCAGCTCGCAAAGGGGTTGACAACTATTCCGTGCTCTGTGC
The DNA here is from genome assembly GCA_046482565.1 of Lentisphaeria bacterium. GTDB lineage: Bacteria > Verrucomicrobiota > Lentisphaeria > Oligosphaerales > MVZH01 > JAWOEV01. Next base: position 834 of record JAWOEV010000264.1, read on the forward strand.
CCACAAAACCATGCCGCACGCCATGGCCGGTTTATTGACGGATCAGGAAGTTAAAGTCGACGGCTTTCTGTGCCCCGGCCATGTCAGTGTCATAATTGGTTCTGAGGCCTACCGTCCACTGGCCGAAAAATTTAATACTCCATGCGTAATAGCCGGTTTTGAACCTGCCGATATAGCGGCTGGCATCAGAATGCTCTTGGAACAGGTTCAAGCCAACCGGGCAACCGTCGAAAATGAATATAGCCGTAGTGTGACACCGGGGGGCAATCCAAGTGCGCAAGAAGCTATTCGAGAAGTCTTTCAGGAAGCCGATGACTACTGGCGCGGCTTAGGTGTAATTCCCCGCAGCGGTCTCGCCATACGCGACAAATTCAGCCGGTATGATGCCGCCCGGCAGTTCACAGACCTCAGGCTGCCGCCGGTTGAAGAACACGCGGGTTGCCGCTGCGGTGATGTGTTGCGCGGAACCTGTACGCCAGCAGACTGCCGGTTATTCGGAAACGCCTGCACGCCATCCACGCCGGTTGGGGCCTGTATGGTTTCCGCCGAGGGGAGTTGCGCGGCTTATTTTAAATACGGGAATGTACCAGTATGCTGAAGTTTAAACTTTTCAAAAGCACGGCCTTAATCGTCATACTCTTTGCAGTACTGGCCGCCCTGCTCGGCATGCACACGATTCAGTCACGGGTGATTAGTGAGGCTCAGGACCGGGTACGGCTTGACCTCAACAGTGCCTGGGCGGTTTACAACAGCAAACTCCGCGAAATAAATACTGTTTTACAGCTTGCCGCTGCCAGACAGGACTTAAAGGCAACGATTCCGACAACCGGCAGGCAGGTCGACGATCAGGAAGCGGGAAAGGCCGAAAATAACGAAGCTCCCCTTCCGAAATTCACACCGCCCGCCCCCCGCGAGTGGAAAGCATTACGCTATCAACTCAATAAAACCAGAGTCCAGTTCAACCTCGACTTTTTATCGGTCACTGATCATCGGGGACGGGTTGTTATGCGCACGGCCAACCCCGAAAAAGTCGGCGACTTCGCCCCCACCAAGGGCGCCGTTCTGAAGGCAATCGAAGGCGAACCGGCCACCGAAACGGTCCTTTTCGCCCCTTCCCAATTGCGCCGCGAAAATGCGGCCCTCGAAGAACAGGCTTATCTGCAACTGCGGAAAACGCCGAAAGCCCGTCCTACCCCCCGCAATGTGGAAGACCGCGGCATGGTTATGCTCGCCGCGGTGCCGGTTAAACAAGCTGGAAAAGTTGTAGGCACGGTGTACGGCGGAGTACTACTCAACCGCAATAAAAATATTGTCGACAATATTCACTCGGTCGTGTACGAAGCCGATAAAGAGCAAGACTCCGGCCCGCTCGCGGCCCCCGGTACGGTTACCATCTTTCTCCATGACACCCGCATAGCAACTACGGTTCGCACTGAACACGGCAACCGTGCTTACGGAACCCGCGTCTCAACCGAGGTCGCTAATACCGTACTTGAAAACAACCGAAACTGGATTGGCCGCGCCTTTGTAGTTAACGACTGGTATCTGACCGCCTACGGCCCGGTTCAAAACCTTGACGAAGAAGTGGTCGGGATGCTTTATGTCGGCATTCTTGAAGAACCTTACAAAGAGTTGGGCCGAAACGTCCTTCTGCGTTTCGCGCTGCTCGGGGGGCTGGCCTTGCTGGGCGCTCTGGCCGTCGCATTTTTCATGGCTGGTCGGCTTTCAAGCCCTCTCCACCGACTCTCGGCTGCCGCCCGCAAGATGCAGCGCGGTGAATTTCCCGAGGAAGTGCCCGTGGAAAAACACGCCTCGCGCGAAACCAAAGATTTAGTTGACTCATTCAACACCATGGCGGCGTCACTGCAAACTCGTGAAGCCCAGTTGCGACAGGCCAACCGTGACCTGGAAAAAGCCAACGACTCGCTCAATGTAATGAACCGTAATTACATGGAAACGGTCGAATTCGTAACCCATGAACTGAAACGCCCCGTGGCCAGTATGGTTAACTATGTTTATATGCTGGACCAACAACTCCTGGGGGAACTCAATGAGAAACAGCAAAAAGCGATCAGCTCGCTACATCGCAACCTCAATAACTTCAGTGAAATGATCAGGCACTACCTAAATCTGGCGCGGATCGAGAACGATGAGCTCAGCCCTAAATTCAGTAAAACTAACGTCAATGACGATATCATTTCGTCGGCAATCGAGGACGTCAAGCCCGATGCGGATGAAAAAAATATGACCATTGAAAACCGGACACCCGACAACATAGTATGTTCTGCAGACGTCAATATGTTGCGTGAAGTCTTCGACAATCTGCTGAGTAACGCAGTTAAATACGGACGTGATAACGGCATTATTCGGATTAGCGGCAAAATTGTAAATGAGACGGAAGCCGAGTTTGCCGTTTGGAATGAAGGGCAAGGCATTGCTGAAGACAAGCTCAAAGATCTTTTTCAGAAATTCTCCCGCCTCGAAGGCGGCGAACATCAAAAGCAAAAAGGAACGGGACTCGGCCTTTTCATATCCAAGCAGATAGTTGCAGCTCATAAAGGGCGCATGGAAGTCGATTCAGAATCCGGCCAATGGGCGGAATTCAGATTCGTTATACCAGTAAACCAGGAAACAGAAACAAAAAAATGATTCGAGTCAGAAATAATTCGCCGCTTTCCGTTGATTGAAGAACACCCGCAATCCCAAAATAAACAACAATAAACAAAAGAGGGTAAAACACTATGTGTGCAAAAGCTAAAATCCTGCTTGTCGATGACGATGTTGACTTTGTAGAATCCACTAAAGATCTCCTCGAAGCGCATAACTATGAGGTTGACTTTGCCTACGACGGCAAAACCGGCGTCAAGAAAGCCAAAGAAAACAAGCCTGGCCTGATGGTCTTGGATGTAATGATGACAACTAAGACCGAAGGGTTTGAAGTGGCCCGCGAAATCGCCGGCGATGATGAGCTCAAATCCATGCCGGTTATTATGATGACAGGCATCCGCAAGGACATGAATCTCAACTACGGGTTTGAACCGGATGAAGACTGGCTGCCGGTCACCGAATTCCTGGAAAAACCCGTCGAGCCCGCCAAGTTTATTGCAACCGTTGAAAAGCTGTTGCACCAAGCCCGCGGCAAGTAACAGTTGCGCCAATGGGTTCTGATAAAATATTACTCGGCCACGGCGGCGGCGGGCGGCTCACTGCCGAATTACTCGGCGACATTCTACAGCCGTTACACAACCCCGTCTTGGACAAGCTTGACGACAGCGCCGAAATCGAAGTCGGCAATGCCAAGCTGGCGTTCACAACGGATTCATACGTAATTGATCCGCTCGAATTTCCGGGCGGAGATATCGGCAGGCTGGCTGTTTGTGGCACAGTCAACGATCTGACTATGCAGGGGGCGAGACCGGCCTATCTTTCGCTGGCCTTGATAGTTGAGGAAGGTTTATCGGTTGCCGCACTCCGCAGCTATATCCGGTCCGTCGGCACTGCGGCGGAAGAAGCCGGGGTGGAAATTGCCACGGGTGATACCAAGGTCGTGGAACGCGGGCAC
>JAWOEV010000038.1:0-6248 GCA_046482565.1 Lentisphaeria bacterium
GATCATGAGCGTGGTTACATCAAGGCAGGCGTCGGGCATGCCTTTGCGGCCGGCGCTAATAACGAGGAAAGTGACCCGGATGGCCGCGTCGGGTTCGAGTCTGAAGCGGGGTTACGTCTGAGTAACTGGACTGTTGGTCTATTCTGGCGGGGGGCCGGGTTCCAGGAACCGGATGCTAAGCTGATCCAGGGAGGTGGATTTTTGGGCTATACGTTCTGATTACCCCTGAAGGCAGTGCAGTATAATCCGTAAGCCGGCGAGGAACCACCGCACACCCCAATCCGCCTCAGGCGGAGTGCTATGTTTTGCTGCTAGGGAGCGTGCTGATGATCTTACTTGCACCTTTTCTGCCCGAAGGCATATATTTTGACTTTTCTGAGTGAGACCGGATTCATTGAGGTGGCCACTTTTTTCTTTCTTGTTTCGGCCATCACGATTAATTATGGTTTGATATAGATACACCCGAGCAGATCGCGGAAGTTAATCGGGAGGACCAATTCAGCCTTCATAAAATCGATTTCTGCACGGTGCCGCATTTCCTGTTCAATAATGGCCCCCGCCTGGCGGCCACTCTCACCATGCTTTTTGGCGGGATAGCGGCGATTCGCCGCAGAAGCATCATAGATAAATTGAGTTCTGGATGGCGGGATGATGCAGAATTTCTAGTGGCCGCGCCGCTCCTGGCCACAAAGCTTTTTGTTGGCGGCTTTATCAACAGTTCCGGCTAAAATCATCAAGACTTTTATGCTACTTCCGCCGATGTCCCGACTTACCTGAAGTTGTCTTTACGCAAACCATCGGGTGAGTTTAAGGAGTATTGCATCGCAATGTCGATAATGCTGTATGTGTGGTCGCTGTATCGGAGCCATGGACGCAACCTGTCCTGCTGACTGGTGCTCCGCGAAGTTCGAATAATAAGCATGGCTCTATTGTGGCAAAGCGAGAGCCGATTTTTATGAACAGACGAAATTAGCTGAAGACCTTAAAAGCATGCGTAAGTGGCAGAAAAAATGGCATGGCTGGCAGGAAACAATAAAAAGCCTGTTGCATCACTCGTGGTCGCATCGGATATTCGGCGCGCGGATATTTCACTATCATATCTGGACTGTAAATACAAAAACGCTGGCCGGTGGGTTGGCGCTGGGATTGTTCATCGCTTTTACGCCCACCATTCCATTTCAGATGCTGCTCTGTGTTACCGGCGCTTTGATTTTGCGCGTCAACCTCCCTATTGCACTGGCGGCCTGCTGGATTACCAATCCGTTGACGGCTCTGCCAATCTATATCCAGTCATATCGGGTGGGACGGTTTTTATTGCATGAGACGAAAAGCGCTGCGCTCATCCTGGATCTTTTCGAGTTTGAAAGCAAGACCGGGCGTTTTATGGAACAAAGTCTTTATCTCTGGAGCGGCAGCCTTATTTTTTCAACGACTTTCGCCGTGGCCGGGTATTTGTTTTTTCGGCTCGCTGCGATGGTTGTGCAAAAGCTGATCTGCAAGAATGTTCAGCCCGCTAACCCGAACCAAAACCAAGGAGAAAAAGCATGACCAATCAACGCACAACCCTCGCTGATTTACTGAAATATATAACTGTAAGCGCCGTTCTTATTGCGTGTTATCCTGTGACACTTTCGGCGCAGCGGGCGCGGACGGGGACGATTCGCATCACGGATATTGAAATAGAACAAGTGGAATCGCCGAAGTATGACATTCAGGGGCGCGGCGTGTCCGTTGGCGGCAAAAAGCTGCAGTGGTTGAAGATTACCATCGAATACGAAAGCCGGGGCGGAGAGGATGGATGGATTGACGAGCTCACGCTTGATTGGAATATACTGATGCTGAATGGTCGCAGGCCGCGTTTGCTAATGCAAAAATCAGTTTCGTATATTGATATATGGGAAGACGAGAAAGAACATTATGCCGTCGTTTATGTCAGGCCGCGGACAATATTGCGGCATTACAATAAAAAGGGGAAGGTAAAAGATCGAGATTTACTGATCCACTTGGAGGCGCATGTCGGCGAGCGTATGGTGGCGGAGTACAACTTCTCGAAGGGTAGAGCAAAAAAAGTACCGGAGCGCTGGTGGACGTTCAGCACTCCCCAGGTAAATCCCCTTGACGATGCGCTTCTTTCAAGGTTGGAAACACCGTTTGCCCCGTTGGGATACGATCGTTATGAATGCATAAAAAACGAGACACGATAGCTGGACATCGGCGTGTGTGAGCCCGGGAAGGATGACGATTGAGAGGGGCTTCGATGTTTTAGGTGGGGTGGCTTAGAGACACCGCTGAAGAAACCGCGACGAGATGGACCAAAAATTGAGCTAATGACTAAAGTTAACTGCAATTAGGCGATAATTACGTATAGTAATGATGCAGTACCTACTGCAAAGCAATAATAGGCGAAGTATTTGAGGTTGGCGCGTCTTACAATCGTAATCATCCAACGACAGGCAATGATTCCCACGATAAATGAAGCGATTAACCCTGCAGTTAAAGCTGCAAGGGAAATGGTTTCGTTTCCTGCATCCCCTTTAATCAAACTGTGGGTATCCAGTAACATTTTCCCTAAGATCAAGGGGATGACCATGAGAAAGGAAAACCGCGCTGCTTTTTCGCGGTCGATGCCCAAAAGCACTGCAGTGGAAATGGTGGCTCCACTACGGGAAATTCCCGGTAGTATGGCGATGGCTTGAGAAATGCCGATGATGAGGGCATGAAGATTTTTTACAGACTCATCTGTTTTTCGCGCTTTATCGGCTAAAAATAATAACAAACCAGTGATAAACAACATACTCCCCACCAAAAGGATGTTTCCGTTGAAGTATTTTTCAAACTGAGCCTCCAAAGCCAGTCCCACTATGGCTGCTGGCACCATAGAAATAATGACGGCAAGGGCGAACTTATTGGCGTTTGTCATTTCCCGCAATGACAAGCCGGTGAAAATTTCTGTAATATCTTTTCTGAAAACGACAACTGTACCCAAAGCAGTGGCACCATGAACAACCACGGTAAAGAGCAAACTGTCTTGGCCTAAATCAGTCCTTCCCAGAATAACTTTTCCCAATTCGATGTGACCGCTGCTGGAAACGGGCAAAAACTCACTGAGCCCTTGAATAATGCCCAGTATAACCGCATCAATTAGCGTCATATATCCTCCGGGTTAGCCGGGGAGAAAATGGCAAAAAGCTGTACCGCAAATCCTACGATTATCAATGTGAGTGCTAAGCGAATGCAATGGAAGTTGAAGCTTTCGGAGTTGAAGACGGTGGAATCACCGGAACCCCTACCACTCATCAGCATGAAACCAAGGAAGAGAAGCATGAAACCAATCAGGCCTATGATGTGATTTTCTTTTGCCGAACAAGAAGATGCTGCCGGATTTTGATTGTTCATAACTTCTATAGTTGCTAGTAGTGGCTTTGGTCTGTTATCAGGTTGAGATACTTCCCCAAAACACAGGAAATTGCTTGCTGGACAAAAAAATCAAGATAGCACGGCTTTTTTTGGACGCAATGAATTTTTGCCGATGTATGAGCTTCATACGTGGTTCCGCGGTTCAACAGCAGATTATGGATAAAAGTAAGTTAACCGCCGTTACCGTGTGTCCCCGCTCCTCTCAGCTCGTTATTACTGCGCATAAAAGACATTACTTCCGACCACCAGGGAAGGGCGGGGTCATAATCAAGTGTATTATGCGTCTTTCCCTCCTGTGTCCACAAACGTTTAGGGCCGTCGTAGCTTTTATAAAGGTCCCGGCCGATTTCCGGAGGTATGGTTCTGTCGAATTCAGCGAGTATAAACGCCACCGGGCCGTCATAATTCCGCAGTGGTTCAATACTCTCATAGCGATGCCTCAGCAGCAGTCCCGAGGGCACAAACGGATAATGGTGTCGCGCCACATCCACTAAGCTCGTAAAGGGAGTAATCAGCAACAGTCCGGCAATCCGGTTCGGCTTTTGTCCCGCGAGATAACAGGCCACGCCGCAACCGAGTGATTCCCCCAGCAGAAACAGGCCCCCGCCATCCTTTCTGTCAGGCAGAGAATTAACTGCATCATGTGCAGCTGTTTTGACCCCCTGCTCAGTAAGTTGTCCGTCCCGCGCCCCGTAACCGGGATATTCAAAAATGTAGACATCCCAGGGCATCCTCCCGTCTGTATCCTGAAAGACCCGGACGAAATAATCCCGGTAAAGCGCATGCCCGGCGTTTCCATGGAAAATAACGACTGCGGGTAGATTGCCGCCGACAGACAGTATACTTTTCCAGCCGATCAGAGTTCCTTTGCTGTCCAGCCACGGTTCAAGTCCCCGGGCCTCAGCCTGCCGCCGCAGTTCAACGCCGGATTCTCTTTCCGGGTAATAAATCAGACTTCTCTGGCAACCGGCCATAAAAAACACAAGCCCCAGGTAGCCGACGATTATCAGAATGAATATTTTCAAAACAAAAAACACTTTAGTTATTGGCCTGTTCTTCTGCTCGGTTCGTTAAAAAGGGTATGATTAAACCCCGCCATCCCGCATAAAATATTCTATCTCACCAGCACGGCGGATCTGACAAAACGCTCCAGATGTTCGACCGTTGACAGGGTATATCCGCAGTCAGCTATATTGATCCCTTCAGCTTCAAAAACTTTTGTTATCAGGTTATCTCTGCAAATAATATAGCTCTATTTTCGCCGACACCGTATGGAGTAACACATATTATGCCATTACGCTTCTGTGAGGTTTTTCAGGATCAACGTAACCACCCTGTCCGGCCTGTTGATGCAATAACTGATTTGTGATGTATCCCGATCCGCAGTAAACTAATAATATAGATTCCTTATATAGGGATGAGGTGAAAAGGCCGCAGGATAATGCCACGGTTTTATTACTTGCGATATCGTTTTTATCAAACTGAGGAAGCCTATGAAATTTATTATTTCTCTGGATCAAGGAACCACGAGTTGTCGAGCCATCTTATTCAACAGTGCCGGCGAAGTACGGGGCATCAGTCAAAAAGGATTTCGGCAAATTCATCCGAAACAGGGATGGGTCGAGCACGATCCCGCTGATATATGGAATGTTCAGTCAGAGGTTCTAAAAGATCTCGTTAAAAAACGGAATGTCGACCTGAGAAATGTAGCCGCGATCGGAATTGCTAATCAGCGGGAAACCACCATTGTCTGGAATCGGCATACGGGGAAACCGGTTTATAACGCAATCGTATGGCAATGCAGACGGACGGCCTCTATCTGTGATAAAATAAAGAGAAGCGGGCTTTCAGATACTATTCACCAGAAAACCGGACTTATTATAGACGCCTATTTTTCGGCTACAAAAATCAAATGGATTCTTGATAATGTCGAAGGCGCCAGACAGAACGCGGAAGCGGGCGACCTGCTGTTCGGAACGGTGGATACCTATCTTATATGGAAACTGACCGGAGGTAAAGTGCATGCGACCGATTACACCAATGCCTCCAGAACCATGCTTTTCAATCTGAACACTCTGGAATGCATTGTCTGGGGACGTACGTGTATTAGCCCTTATAAACTAGCAACTTATGTATGCTATATGATCTTAAACCGGCCTTAGCGCAAAAGTGCCTCGCACGCGCATTCGCTCTAAGCGTTCATGCCCCATTCTGCCAGCGCTTCATCAGACGTTGATACAGTGACTGCGTGACGTTCAGTTTGCAAGTGACGCTGTCACCGGAATCCAACGGAACAACACAGTTTTGTGCCTCACGGTCGTCGCCGACAAGTCCCGCGATCCATTGTCGGCTGCCCACAGCCAGCGACGTCGACCAAAAGGACTCGCGCAGGTAGGGTTCCTCCGTCCGGCAAAGCTCGTCGAGAGTACGACTGTACCATCGTCGAAATTCCGTCATATCGGGAACAGCAAGAAGCCTCAGAAGCCACTCGCGGTCAATGGCGCGGTAGCGTTTTCGCAAGCCAAGCAATTCCTGTGCGCCGCCGAACTGCCACTCCTCCGGGTGCCGCACCACTTTTGCCCGGACCATGTTCATGTCCAGATAGAAAAGACAGCGGGACAAATGGTTGCCCGTTTCAACAAGCGTGGCATGGAAGCGTCCTTTCCAAAAGGCACCCTCCCGCTTCTGCCGCCGATTGATGTCGCCGGCGGCTGTACCCTGCAACCATTTCATGAACGTGGATAGATCACGCATGCGGGGAGCATACACCAGCAGGTGGACATGATTCGAGGTGATTACATAATCGAGTACTCGAATTGCCGGGAATCTCC
>JAWOEV010000122.1:0-11319 GCA_046482565.1 Lentisphaeria bacterium
ATATTCGATTCCAGGGAACAAAATGCTGAAGACCTCAGATAGTATAGAGTGCATGTCGTGGTCTTTTAGCCCGCTTTTTGCACGAAGCAACAGCATCACATCTTTGCTTTTTCCGGCTTGAAGCGGTGGAAACCACAGCAACAAACCGGAAATAACAAATCTGCAATACTGTTGCTTCGTGCAATATCCGGGTTAGGCAGAAGAAAGGCGCGAGTTATGAGAACATGTGATTTACATATCTTAGTATTCGTGGCGGCAGTCTTCACGTTGATAATTAGTGGTTGCACACATTCCGCACAGGTTCTCGTAGAGAAGAACGATTCAGGGGACATGGTTGTGCGACTTATCTCCCAAGATGATGACGTGTGGAAGTTGAAAGATAATAAACACGATATCGTGGTTACTCGGCGCAAGGATGGTGTTTTCAACATCAATATGGACATTACCCGTCCGCAACACGGGACTCTCAAAATCAACAGTGATATCAACCTGACACCGGGCCAAACACTTCTACTTGCAAGCTTCGATAACGAAAAGCTATTTATTGAAATTCCAGAGAAATAATTGCCGGACAAAATAAGTTCACGCAATTCCTCCGCTTACCGGCCCTTACTTCAATCGATCTGGCGCTTGCGGAGCGCTGCCGCTACCAGGGCGGTTTCCCGCATTTCACGTACGTCATGTACCCGGATAATGTCCGCTCCTTCATAAACACACAAAGCAATGGCTGCCGCAGTACCCCAGATGCGATCTTTGGCCTCTTGCTTCTGCAGGATGGTGCCGAGGAAAGATTTTCGCGACGGGCCCATCAATATCGGCCGGTCCAGCCGGTGGCGGAAGCGGCCGGTGGCGGCGAGCAGCTCCAGGTTTTGCGTGGCGTTTTTGCTGAACCCGATGCCGGGGTCGAAGATGATTTGCTCTGGATCAATTCCCTCGGATTCACAGGCCTGTTGGCGATCCCGGAAAAAAGTACAGATATCGTCAATCAAATTGTCGTATGTGGTAAACTGCTGCATATTGGCGGGCGTACCCCGCATGTGCATAAGGACGCATCCCGCTTGGTGCCTGGCAGCAGTACGTATCATCTCCGGTTCACGAAAACCGGATACATCGTTAATAATATCGGCCCCGGCTTCCAGAGCAGCCGTTGCCACTTCCGGCTTGCGGGTGTCAATGCTCAGCGGGATGCCGGGCTTGTCTCGATGTAATGCTTCAATAACCGGCAGTACGCGGGCGGTTTCCGTCGCTGCATCCACGGGCTCGGCACCGGGCCGGGTTGACTCTCCCCCTATGTCAATTATATCGGCTCCCCCGGCAACCATGGCCAGGGCCTGTTTGATTGCGGAGTCAGGTTTATAGAAATTGCCGCCGTCCGAAAATGAGTCGGGGGTTGTATTGAGTATCCCCATGATTTTGGGGCGCTCACCAAGCTGCCATTCATGCTGTTTAAAGCGAAAGGTTAGAGTTGTATTGGGTTGCACTGCCGATTCCTCGCATTTTAAGCAAAAGTCTTATATTGTGGTAGTAGAATAGATTGCATCAGGGCAGGGCGCTTGCCAGCCGTAAAACAACAATGGAAAAGGGTACAGGTTTTGTCCGCAAATTACAAGTTAGGAGAATTATGCGCAAGAATTTTATTCTCGATACCAACGTGCTTCTGCACAATCCTATGGCAATATACAGTTTCCCCGAGAATAATGTTATTATTCCCATACAGGTAATTGAAGAAGTAGATAAGTTTAAGCGCAATATGACTGAACTCGGGAGAAATTCCCGCACCTTTGCCAAGGTTCTTGATGAATTGCGGGCTGAAGGACGCCTGGGGGAGGGAATATCGCTTAATAACGGCAGTGTGCTGCGAGTTATCTGCAGTAGCACCGACACAGACCTAGAGGCTATGGGACTGCAGTCGGGCAATCGTGCGGATGATAAGATTCTCGCCCTAGCGGTGCATTTGCACGACCGCTTCCCGGACGAAAATACAATTGTGGTGACGAAAAACGTCAATTTACGGTTGAAAGCGGACGCTTTGGGGGTGCCGTCTGAAGATTATGAAACTGATCGGTCGCCGGATGCTGATGTTTATACGGGGTGGTTTGAGGTAGACGGGGCCGCCGAACAGGTGGCTGCTCTCAATCGCGGGGAAACGATTGAAATTGACAAACCCGATGCAATTGCCAACCAATATATCCTGTTACGCGATTCGAAAGAGGCGAAAAATACGGCCCTGGGGCGATTGCCGGAAAATGACAGCGGTAAGCTGGTGCCGTTGCCGAACTATGCAGAAGGTGCCGTTGGAATCTTTCCGCTCAATGTGGAACAGACCTTTGCAATGGAGGCGCTGCTCAACGAAGACATTGAGCTGGTAACCATGACCGGCAAAGCGGGAACCGGAAAAACTTTGCTTGCTATTGCCGCGGGATTGCGCAAAGTATTTAAGGAAGACCATTACAACCGTCTGCTGGTTTTCAGGCCTACTACGCCGGTTGGAAAGGATCTCGGGTATTTACCCGGTGACGTGGGTGAAAAGATGCGCCCCTGGATGCAACCGGTCTATGATGCACTGGAATTGATCCGAGAAGAGGACAGGCGTAGCCGCCAGCGTTCACTGCCTCCGGATATAATGGAGTGTGAGGAAATCAGTATTGAGCCGTTGACGTATATTCGCGGGCGCAGCATTCCGCACCAGTATATCATCATTGATGAGGCTCAGAACCTTACTCCGCTGGAAGTGAAAACGGTGATAACCAGGGTGGGGCGGGGTACTAAGCTGGTAATGACCGGCGACCCGCACCAGATTGATAATCCCTATGTGGATTCGCTTTCAAACGGGTTGGTCTTTCTGCTCGACCGCTTCCGGCGCAGTCCCATGGCTGCCCATATCGGGCTTTCCCGCGGCGAAAGGAGTCAATTGGCGGAGTATGCCGCGGATATCCTTTGAGCGCGCGGCCGAGGGCGGGGAGGTGTTGGTTGCTTCCAGTAGCACAAAACCTGAACATAGCTCGACTGGGACGAGCCCGCCTCAGACGGGTGGCTTTTCAAACTCACGAAACTCGCAACTACCTTAAAGGTATATGGCCAAGGTTCGTGCTTGTTCACCTCTTGTCTCGCACCTATTTCGAATAGTTTGAGGTTATTTATTAGAGAACTCGCCAAAGTGCGCGAGACCGCCCCACAACTGCGAGGCAGAGGCCATCCCGAAAGGTGGCAGTGATCCGCCTAGGCGGAAAACGGCAACGTGCGAGACAAAGTTGAACCCAGGAACAAGGCAAACCCCTTTTCGCATGGCGTCTAACTATCCCTTCCCACCTCCTAGTTCCATTGATCGGTCGCGGGCCGCACGCACAGTTTTCTCTATCATTTTCCTGAAACCGTTGTCTTCCATGACGGCCAGGCCGGCGGCGGTGGTGCCGCCCGGGGTGGTTACTGCATCACGCAGGTCTTCCGGTGTGCCCAGCCCCTTTGAGAGCATTTCTGCGGATCCGCTGACCGTCTGGATTGCCAGCTGTCCGGCAATGTCCGGCGGTAAGTCGCAAGCGGTGCCTGCCTCGGTGAGGGCCTGAACCATTTCGAAAACATAGGCCGGGCCGCTGCCGCTGAGGGCGGTCACCGCGTCCATAAGCTCTTCTTTTACTTTGTTTACGGTACCAATAGCGGTAAGGATATTCCGGACATCATTAATATCCTTCCGAGTGACCTCCGCAGCACAGCAGAAGGCAGAGGCGCCGCGCCCAATCATGGCGGGGGTGTTAGGCATGACGCGCACGACGCGTTGGCTGTTGAACCATGCACAGAGCTTAGATAACGGGAGGCCAGCGGCGATTGATATAAGCAGTTTGCCGCTACCTTGATCGGCTATTGATTTTACGGCGTCTTCAGCCACCTGCGGTTTTACGGCAATGACCAGAATATCAGCGTCATCCACCATCTTGTCGGGTAAGGCTTTAGGTTGAGCGCCGGTATTCTTTGCAAACTCCTCTCGCGCCTTTTCAGAAATATCCACTCCGAATATATCTGTTTTTGACACAATGCCTTTGGTAAGCATGCCTCTGGCGATTGCCGTTGCCATTTTGCCTGTTCCTAAAAAACCGATTTTCATGATATCCAGATTATTGCCTCCCTGATCCTTTGTTTGACGTCACGAGTATTTTGACTATTTGAACTGTATGCCGGCTTGGATTGATTGAGCCGTACTGAATTTGTATAGTGTCAGTTTATCTTAGGGCGTTAACCGGGTTATGTCAATACTTGATGTTTTGGTCTAAGGCGGTACGTTTATTGAGAAGATTAAGTGCCGAGAATAGTTCTTGTTTGAGATTCTCAACCAATTACCTTGTGGAGGGTAAAATAGATGAAATTAGCAGGATGTTTTACAGCTCAAGTTACTCCGTTCAGTAATGGACGGGTCGATTATGACTGCCTTGAAAAATTAGTTGAACGACAGATGGACAATGGTGTATCCGGTATCGTTCCGGTTGGAACCTCCGGCGAATCCCCGACTTTGAGTGTCGATGAACACCAGCAGGTTATCGAAACTACGATAAAAACCGTTGCCGGGCGTGGTCCGGTAATTGCCGGAACCGGAGCCAATTCTACAGCGGAAGCGGTCGAGCTGAGTAAGCATGCGGCCAAGGCTGGGGCGGATGCCACACTACAGGTTACTCCGTACTACAACAAACCGACCCAAGAAGGATTGTATCGCCACTTCTCGACTATTGCCGATGAAAGCGGATTGCCGATCGTGCTTTACCAAGTGCCCGGTCGTAGCGGTACCGATATTGCTGTAGAAACTATAGAACGTCTGGCCAAAAATGAAAGGGTGATAGCAGTCAAAGAGGCTTGCTCGGATATTGACCGGACAAGCGAGATTTTATCCCGGTGCGATATAACGGTTCTCAGCGGTGATGACAGTATGACTTTGCCACGGATGATTATCGGCGGACAGGGGGTTATAAGTGTGGCATCCAATGCCCTGCCGCATGAAGTGGCGGCCATGGTTTCGGCCGCCCTGGCCGGGAACTGGCAGAAAGCCCAAGGAATGCATGCGAAACTTTACCCCCTTTTCCGTGATATGTTTATTGAAACCAATCCCATTCCCGTAAAGGCGGCGATGGCGATGCTTGATTTATTGAACGAAGAATATCGCTTGCCGCTTTGCAAGCTTGCTGCGGGCCACCGTGAACAATTGGCGGCTACGCTTGAAAGCGTCCGTCAGACGGTCGGTTAAAAGGGCACAATGTTCTGCGAGTCCTGATTGCGGGTAGAAATTTAAGAGGAAAATAAAAATGAGTAAAAACGTGACTAAAATAGCAGTTGTAGGTGCGGCTGGTCGAATGGGTCGAATGATCATTCAGCAGATCGCTGCGGACCCGGAGGCGACGCTGGTCGCGGCCATTGAAAATGCTGACTCCGACCAACTTGGTATAGATGCCGGGACTACGGCAGGAATTGCGCCGGTGGATGTGCCGATAACGGCTGAGCTCGGGCCAGCGGTTCAGAAAGCCGACGCCATGATAGATTTTTCAGCCCCAGAGTGCACGCTCCCCAATGCCCGGTCGTCGGTTGAAGCCGATTGCGGTGTAGTTATCGGGACTACCGGTTTCAGTGATGAAGACCGGGAGGCTTTGAAAGCGCTCCCCAAGCATAGTGGCAAAATTGTTTTGGCTCCCAATATGAGTGTCGGCGTTAATATCCTTTTTGATTTGTGTTGTAAGCTGGGCAAGGTTCTGTGTGATGATTACGACATGGAAGTCGTGGAAATGCACCATAACCAGAAAAAAGATGCGCCGAGTGGCACGGCCCGCAAGCTCGCCGAGGTCTTGGCTGAGAGCGCCGGCCTTGATTACGATAAGGACGTGCAGCATGGTCGTGAAGGGATGACCGGGGCTCGACCGCGGGCGGAAATCGGCATGCATGCTCTGCGCGGTGGTGATGTGGTCGGTGATCATACTGTGGTTTTTGCCGGGGAAGGTGAACGCATTGAATTGACGCATAAGGCAAGCAGCCGTTCTACTTTCGCCAAAGGCGCGGTACGGGCCGCTAAGTTCCTCGATGATTCTCCGGCTGGACTTTACGATATGCTCGACGTGTTGGGTATTAGATAGATCCTCCGCGAAAAGGTATCGTACCCATGCCCGTGCTAATTTCGGATGAGATTTTGACTTTTCGGGGGATCTAGATAGAAACCGGCCGGGCCGGGCAATAGGGGCTGAATAGATAAGGAGACGGCTTGTGAAACTGTCTACTCGTGTACGATTCGGGTTGCGCATAATGGTTCAAATCGCGGCTGAGGGTGAAAAGGAGCCGGTGTTTGCTCGGCGGATTGCGGCGGCCCAGGGTATCTCTGAGCCGTACGTGGATCAGATCCTTATGGCTTTGCGATCGGGCGGTTTGGTCATCAGTCGTCGCGGCCGCAAGGGTGGGTATCAACTTGCTGATGCACCGGAAAACATTACGGCATTGGATGTGCTGGAAACGATAGAAGGGGATTTGGGGCTCGTGGAATGTGTGCTTGACGCATCGGCCTGTGACCGGCTTGCCGGTTGCGTGACTCACAAGGTATGGCGGCAAGCGACCGCAGCCCTCAAGAACTCACTTAGTTCAGTTACTCTGGCAGACCTCAAGCAGGATTACAAAAAGGTTTTGCAGGCAGTATCCTACGTAATTTAAGCCGGGCGGCGATCCTCCCTGCCGTGTTCGGCCGGCACCATGTCGGCGGTGACAACTCCTTTTCGCATGGCGTCTGAATAAGTATTGGACGCGGCATATTTTAATTAATGTAAGGCTGCTTATTTACGAGGACAGGACAATGTACGAAAATGTGGATTTTATAAACAAGAGCCCCTCCTTTATCGACAACGAGAGCGGGTTTTCGCTTGATATAACGGGTATGGATCTGGACGCGGATGCCGTGCGTGATTTGCTGCATCCACAAACGCAGACAGGGATGTCGCGGGTTCATTATGCTCACCAGGAAATGCGCCGGATTGAGGCGGGCACCATCAAAAATCCGGATGAAAACCGGCGGGTCACGCATTTTACGGACCGGCAGACTTATCCGAAAAGCGAAACGTATGATGCAGTAGAAGAATTTGCCGGTGAAATCAAGGATAACGATCAAATTGATGCGGTGGTTATCAACGGCATCGGCGGCTCAGCCCTAGGGCCACAGTTACTGCAGTTCACATGCAACGGCCCTTACTGGAATGAAATGTCCAGTGAGGAACGCCGGGGATATCCGCGTATTTACTTTGTCGACAACACCGATCCCTGTGGTGTCAAGGACGTGCTCGCGGTGATTGATCCTGCAACCACTCTGGTGGTCAGTATCTCCAAATCCGGAGGGACGCGCGAGACGCGGAATAATATGGCCGCGTTCGAACAAGTATATGCCGAGCAAAAGGTTGATTTCGCCTCTAATGCAGTCGCTGTGACTATGCCGGAAAGCAAACTGGATAAATACGCCTCAGAGCAAGGCTGGCGCAAACGCTTTCCCATGGCGGCATCAATCGGGGGGCGTACTAGTGAAACAAATATTGTCGGGCATGTCCCCGCTGCTTTAACCGGCATTGATTTTGCCGAGTTTATCGGTGGTGCGGCTCACATGGATGAACTGACTCGCAATGAATCCGTCGGTCTTAACCCCGCCTATCAGTTGGCAATCGCCTGGTATATTGCGGGCAACGGCCGCGGCGATCGTAATATGGTAGTTGTCCCTTACTCCGACCGCCTGGTCTTGCTCGGCAAATACTTGCAGCAACTGGTCATGGAAAGTCTCGGTAAAGAACGTGATCTTGATGGTGAGGTGGCGCATCAGGGATTGACGGTTTACGGCAATAAAGGCGGGACTGATGCTCATGCTTATATTCAGCAGTTAAACGACGGTCGGGATGATTTTTTCGCGACGTTTATTGAACCCCTGAGGGATGCCGCGGTTTATGAAGCGGAAGAAGCGCTGACAATGGGTGATTATCTGCATGGTTTTAAAGAAGGTTTGATAAAAGCCCTGCGCAACAAAAATCGGAAGGTTATTGATGTCGTTATCGAGGAGGCCAATGCACGTACCTTGGGTATGTTAATCGCCTTGTATGAACGCGCAGTGGCGTATTATGCGGAGTTGATTCACATAAATGCCTTCCATCAGCCGGGGGTTGAAGCATATAAAAAGGCCAGCAATGCCATCAACGACATAAACGTTAAACTGCAGAAGTGGTTGGCGGGCGAGAAGGCCCAAGCCGGCAACCCGTGGTGGGCGGAGGATATTGCTGCGCAGCTGGGACAAGCGGCTGATGCGAACATAGTCACGGGCTTACTCAACAAATTCGCCGTCAATGAACGCTTATTCAACGGTCATAAAGTCAGACGTTCGGCCGCTGGCGACAGCTGGCGTTACGAAATATTATAGCTCAACGGATTGACGGCTCAAATGTTATTTTTTTACAATCTGCTTTTCCCGTTTCTTTTTGTTCTTTACCTGCCGATGTTCGTGTCAAAGCTCATTCGGCGGGGTGGCAGTCGCCGACATTTTGCGGAACGCTTTGGGCTTTTTTCGGCTGACCGGAAAAGCGAGTTGGCGGCATTGCAAAAGCCGATATGGATTCATGCCGTGAGCGTGGGGGAAGCTGTCGCGGCCTGTACTTTTATCCGCAAATGGCATGAGCGCGATCCGCATTTGCAATTTGTCCTGTCGACCACGACTACTACGGGGCACGCCATTGCCGAGAAAAAACTGCCGTCCTCTGCGTGTTTAATTTACTGTCCTCTGGATTTTTATCCCTTTGTACGCCGGACTCTGAAGCTTTTGCAACCGGCCATGCTGGTCATTTTCGAGGTTGAGATATGGCCGAATTTGGTCAGCCTGACGGCGAACCGTGGCATTCCGGTGGCTTTGGTCAATGCGCGGATGTCCGATAAATCCGCTCGGGGATACGCGAAACATAAATGGCTTTTCGGCAAACTCTTTCGGCGATTTTCCATTTTCTGTACGCAGAGCCGGGAAGACGCTGAGCGTATTCGCCGGGTGGTCGGCGATGATGTCCCGGTGTACGAATGCAACACCATGAAGTTTGATCAGGTTGTTTCTCCGGATGAAACCCCGGACCCGACCATTTTGGATAAGGTATTCGGGGCCGTTCCGCGAACCACATGGGTTGCCGCCAGTACGCATGCCGGAGAAGAAGCGATGGTGGTGCGGATTTTCAAAAAATTGGCGCCTGATCTTTCCGGCCTCAAGATGGTCTTGGTTCCCAGACATCACGAACGTACAGCGGAAGTAGAGAGGATTATGAAGGAAAATGGCCTCTCTTACGCCAGGTTTACTGACCTCAAAAGCGGTGATGGGAAAGGCGAACCGGTTGAATGCCTGCTGGTTAATACTACCGGAGAACTGATGCAGTTCATGGCCATGGCGGATATTATTTACATGGGCAAGACCATGGCGGGGAATTCGGGGGGGCATAACATTATCGAACCGGCGATCCTGGGAAAGCCGGTTGTGCATGGGCCGCATATGGAAAATTTCCGGTTGGTAATAGAGGCTTTTCGTAAAGCGTCGGCAACTCTGGAGGTTAATGACCCGGGAGAGCTGGAGGCGGCAATCCGTGAACTCTACGCTGACGAAGAAAAACGTCTGCAATTGGGCCGAACCGCGCAAAAAGTCGTCGAACAAAGCCGCGGTACCATATCCCGAACTCTGGACTTGCTGGACCAGCTTTGATGTCCAGGGCGCAAAATGGATGCTGTTACTTCTTCGCATGGCGTCTCACTACTCGTAAGCCGCTCTCGTCGTTCGCTCGCGTTAACCGGTTTCCCTTTTCATGCTTTTTATGAGGCTTTTGACAGTACCCAATTTACGGGTTAGTTCCGGGCCGGGCCGCTTATGGTTTTGAGGAAGCTGTTGGCGATGATCATGTGGCCGGTGGGGTTGGGGTGAACCCGGTCGCCGGAGAGGGTTTGGCTTGGCTGGTGGGCAAGGTATCGGTCGAAGGCAGCCTGGACATCAGCGAAACACGTATTGTGCCTATCCGCCAATTTCTTCACTACGGCGCTGTATTCGTCTATCATCGCGCGCATTGGGTCATTTCGGTTGGGTTCAATGAAGAAGGGGGTCATCAGTACCAGGTCGCCTTGAAGTTGCGGTTTGGTGACGGATATGAGTTCCTCCAGAATGGTTTCATATTTTTCGATATCCACTTGGTCGGGCCGGAGTGGGCTGTCGAACTGGCGCCAGACATCGTTGACGCCGATCATGATTGAGACCCAGTCGGGGTTGAGTTCAAGAACATCGCTTTGCCAGCGTGCCTGCAAGTCGGTTACGCGGTTACCGCCGATACCGGTATTGAACACTCGCACCGGATTATCCGGGTAAGTTGCATGAATGAGGGCATTGACAAGGCTGACATAGCCGTTGCCGAGCCCATGACGCTCTCCGACTGGACGGGCCCGCCCCGTATCAGTGATGGAGTCGCCGATCATCAGCAATGTTTGGTGTGGTTTGATCTTCATTTTTCCGTTTTTCCTTTTTTGTGCTTTTCCGGTTTGACGATTGCCATGGATGATGAAATCACTCGTGGTCCGCTCTCGTCAACCGTTTCTTTTTTTCATGAAATTGTCAAGATTCCCGAGGTTATTGAACCCGAAATATTTCCTCAGTACCAACAATATAGTACGGGCTTTCCGGGCCGTACAGTAATGCATCTACGGGCTTGGAAGCCCGTAGTACGTAGGACGGACTTTCCAGTCCGTCTCAAGTTACAGTTAGAGGCATCTACGGGCTGGAAAGCCCGTAGTACGTAAGACTGACTTGTTATCCATTTTTTGCGATATTTACGCCTTTGTGAGGGGTATTATCCCTTAACTACCCGGAGGTTGCGTCGTTTCCAGGTCCCCATCCGGTAGATTACGCTGATGATTATTAACTGCAGAATTCCGGCTCCCATGTAGGCGAGCCAGATGCCGATTTCCTGCAAATCCCACAGCCATCCCATCAAAAGCGCCCCTACGGCAAAGATGCCTAGCCTGCACAACATAACGAGAGCCGGCCAAACAGTGTCACCCGCCCCCTGAAAAACACGGGTTAAAACTATAGTTGCCGATACGAATATAAAACCGGTCGCAAAAATTCTGAGGTACATTATGCCGGTTTCAATTACCTCCTTTGAATCGGTGAAAATGCTCATGAACCATCCTGGGAACAAGGCGATTGATCCGCAGATAACGGCTGTTACCAAGCTGTTTATTAACAGGGCGCGGCGGATGTGATGAGCCGCCGTTTCGGGTTGTTCAGCCCCCAGGTATTGTCCTGTCAGGGTTGCTGTGGCG
>JAWOEV010000007.1:0-2988 GCA_046482565.1 Lentisphaeria bacterium
GATGATAGTTGTCGCTATCAGCAATTCGGCTACCCCGAACATTGCATGATGAATCAAGTAGCGGGTTCCGCAACTAAATTCGGGTCGTCGTTTTCCGCGGCCAGCTGTACGCTAATTTTGACCGGACTGCAACAGATCTCGCAATCGACGATGAATGATTGTGCACTGCCTTCTGTGCGATCCAGAATCAGCTTATTAAAACTCATGCAAAAAGGACACCGAAAGCTACATTCAGGCTCTAGTTGACACATTGCTTAGACTCCGTGTTTAAGAGAGATCCCTCCCCTCCTCCTCTGCCACCCATTCTGTTCTCCCTGCCCTCTATATGTATTTTACTCCTATTGAAAAGGAATAGCAATTATTCATCCTGATGGTACCTTAAATCTTTGTTATGGAACTTTTTGACGAAGCCCGGAAAAAGCTGATTGAAAAAGAACAACCGCTGGCAGCGCGAATGCGTCCCCAAGCACTCGACGAATTTGTCGGGCAGGAGCACATTCTGGCACCCGGCAGGTTACTGCGTCGCGCCATTCAGGCGGATCAGCTGTCATCACTGATATTTTACGGCCCTCCGGGCACCGGCAAAACTACTTTGGCCGCCGTAATCGCCAACACTACCAAGAGCTATTTTGAGCAACTCAATGCGGTTTTGACCGGCATACCTGATCTGCGCCGGGTAACCAAAGAGGCGCAGGACAGGCGCGGTCTGCATGGTCAACGTACGATTCTATTTGTCGATGAAGTACACCGCTGGAATAAAGCCCAGCAGGACGCCCTGCTTCCCTGGGTGGAAAACGGCACGGTCATCCTGATCGGTGCGACCACTGAGAACCCGTACTTCACGGTCAATCGGGCGCTTGTCAGCCGCAGCCGAATTTTCCAGCTGACCCCGCTCAACGAACAGGACCTTGTTAAGGTTGCCCAGCATGCCGTTACCGATTGTGAACGAGGATACGGCAAGCTGAAAGTAGATTTTCAAGAGCAGGCTCTTGAGCATATTATTCATGTTGCCAACGGTGACGCCAGAGCGCTTCTGAACGCCCTTGAACTCGCCGTGGAAACCACCAAACCGAAGGCTGACGGAAAGATCACAATCGATTTGTCCGTTGCCGAAGATTCCATCCAGCAACGGGCGGTACTGTACGACAAAGAAGGCGACTATCATTTCGATACAATCAGCGCTTTTATCAAATCTTTGCGCGGGTCAGACCCGGATGCGGCCGTTTACTGGCTGGCCAAGATGGTTTATGCCGGTGAAGACCCGAGGTTTCTGATGCGGCGCATGGTCATTTTTGCTGCCGAAGACATAGGGCTGGCCGATCCTCATGCTCTGGAAGTAGCGCAAACCGCCGCCGATGCTTTTGATCGGGTGGGCATGCCGGAAGGCAGGTATCATTTGGGGATGGCCGCCCTTTATCTGGCTAACGCTCCCAAATCCAATTCCGTTTTCGCTTTCTTCGATGCGCTGGCCGCCGTCGAAAAAGAAAAGGATTCAGATGTTCCCACGCATTTAAAGGACGCTAATCGAGACAAAGAAGGTTTCGGGCACGGTCGGGGGTACCTCTATCCGCACGCCTATCGTGACCATTGGGTGGAGCAACAATATCTTCCGTCAACTTTGCAGGGCCGAATCTTTTACCGGCCGGGCAATCTGGGGTATGAAAAACAAATTCGTATGCAGGTAGAGCAGCGGCGTGAAGCCCAATTGGCGGCAATTATTGACTCGGACAATCAATCAGCTCCGACCGAGATCTTCTCTTCTTCACCGCAGAGTCGCCAGTTTGACCACTGGGTAGAGCGAACCATGGGGGATCCCGGCAATCTTCTACAACATATCCGCAAAGATGTTTTCGAACAAGCCCATTGCCAACGTCACCACCTTGTGCTGGTTGCCAACGCCGACAACGGACTGCTGCTGTGGGAGGCACTCCGGCAAACGCCGGAGGGCGGAGTCTATGCCCAGGTCAGTTCTGAAAAAGCACAAGAGACTTTGTCGGCCCACCTGCAAAACTGTCCGGATTTGCGAGCCCCGGAAATTTTAAACGTGCCCCTTGCCAATTTGTCCGCAAGCCTCCACGGGGAATCGCCAAAAGAAAGGGTGTTGTTCGACCGGACGATAGGGATGAATGTGCTTACCCAGGTCAAAGACAAAACTAAAACACTTGCCCGGCTAAAGGAATCGTTGCGGGAAAAAGGGCTTTTGATCCTGGCCGAGGTCATACCGCGCAAAACTCAGCGCTTGTACGATCTGCTACCGCCGAAAGCGCTTAATCCTGATCGGTTGAAAAAACTCAAGCTGGCCGAAGAAAGTATTTATGAGGACCGCAAAGATCCCATGGTCAACTGGGACGAGACCTCCTTAAGCCAGGCACTACAAGACGCCGGCTACCCCCAAAATGAAGTCAATCTTTTTGAGATCCAGTCACCTCAATTTATTTCGGTTAATCATATGCAGCGATGGTTTAACGATAAGATGGCCAAGGATGCCTCCGGGTACGCCAATAGTCTGCGCCGATATCTGAGCGACCAGGATATAAATGTTGTGCGGCAAGCCTATACTACCCACCTCCAGAACCAAACAGTCCAGTGGCACACCGCCTATGCCCTAGCAGTTGGTCGGACTTAGCCCGACTTTCGCAGAAATTCGGGCTAAAACAAAATTTTTGAGAAATTTTGTGTCATAAGTCCTTGCTTTGCAACAAAAGAAGCTCTATTCAGGCCTCGTAGTGCCAATCAACAGCTTGCAATATATTTATCCGGGTTATGTTGTTCTTATTATGTTTTTTTCGCATTAAGACAACTCGCTCGGGAGAAGCGTTGCAGCTAGTCGAATCCTACCGGAACCGGGAGGGAAAGCCACGGCAGCGCATCGTGGTATCACTGGGGGTTGATCATCGAAACCTGCCCAGCACAAAAATGTCAGTACCCATGAAAACTTCGTCGGTTTTCTCCTGCCTTTACCTTTCGACGGAGTCGAAATATTAGCAG
>JAWOEV010000196.1:0-3332 GCA_046482565.1 Lentisphaeria bacterium
CATGTTTTCGACCTCTAGAGTTGTCGTTTCGGTTCCAAAGCCCCAGCCATCAGGAACATGTCCATACAGCTTATCTGAGCCTGCTGCTATAGAAGCACCCTCCTCGCCGAACAGGAGAATATTTATTTCTATAACGTCAGGCACAGTACGGCAGACCATTTGGCGGAAGCTCTCGGCGTCTTTTTTTCAGAAACCGCTGCCACCTCCAGAACGCCTCGCGCTTCACAATCGGAGGCGGTTTCCAGCCGAGCCGGGAAGCAGCCGGTCAATCGCCCCCGGACGCAAAGAAATAGTTCCCGGCGATCTGAAGATTCCGCCCTCGACCGCACCCGGAATGTTTTTGAAACACCTTTGCTGATTTTTGCCGACGGCAACCAGAATCGTCTTACTATCAGGACCACACAACGCGCCTATGCTATGGTCGAAGCCCTGTTAAAACGCTTGGATGTCTCACCCCGGCAGGTTCTGATACAGGCGGTGGTGGCTGATATTACTTTGACCGAGAGTACGGAGTACGGATTTTCATACGCCGCAATGCAAAAATATAACGATTATGTCCTGAAACATGCCATGATCGGTGCCACAGGCAGTGAAAGCACAAATTTTCCGGAGCCTAAAGCCTTTACGGACGGAATTGCCTTCCTGTTGAAAAAGGACGAAGACAAAATGGCCTTTCTGAGGGCGGTGGCCGGCAAAAGCAATGTCAGAGTCCTGTCCGCACCCCAGATCATGGCCACAAGCGACCAGGAAGCAATTATAAATGTCGGCGATCGAGTCCCCATCATTACCGGTGATTATACAGACGTTTCCGGGGCTACCTCCAGCAGTACCGGGACCATACATCGGAATATCGAGTATACGGATACCGGGGTGATATTGACGGTCACGCCGCATATAACCGCTGGCAACGAAGTCCGCCTGGAAATAGTGCAGGAAGTATCTGATGCCGTCAAAACCGAATCTTCAGGGATCGATTCCCCCACCATTCGCAACCGCGAGCTTTCTACTACCCTGGTGGTCCCCGACCGGGGAACGGCAATGCTGGGCGGGTTAATCCGGACCAGGGAGACGGATGGTCGGACGGGAGTCCCGCTGCTTATGAAGATACCGGTAATGGGGGCTTTGTTCAGAAACAACGCAAACGAAAAGAAGCGTACTGAACTTCTGGTTATGATTACGGTAAATGTGGTTGAAAATACCACCCCCGCCGAAATGCTGACCACACGCTATGAAAAGGCCCTGAAGGAAATCCGCAAACAACTGAATACCCAAAATGAATAAGCCGATATGCAAGAAGAGTTAAAACAATCTCAAACTGCAGCCGATAAACAGGTTGCCAACATCCTGCCGGGCGAACTGGCGCATCGGGTCAGGGAAATTATCGGCTCTTCCTATAACCAGATAATCGCAGACAGGCAAACAGATTTACAGCCCGGCAGTGAATGGGATCTGGTTACCGAAGGCCTGCTCAGCGAAGCCGATTTACTGGAAGTGTACTCCGAAGCAACCGGCTTGCCGCTTGCCCAAAAGGAAGATTTTGAAGACTTGGTGCAACTGCCTGATCTAAGCGAAGATTTTCTTCGAGCTCACGACTGCCTGCCGCTAGAATGGAACACCGCGCGACTTGTGCTGGCTGTTTCAACTCCCTACGCTTTGGGGGAACTGACATATCTGATGGAGGCCATCCTGAACATAGGCGTGACATTTCTTCTGGCCCGCCGGAGTATGGTCGAACAAAGCATTGGCAAAATTTATGCCGACCGTGAGGAAGCGGAAGGGAGCACGGCCTTGAACACCCGGCAAGACGAAGAAACGCTCAAGGACTTGGCTCAGGAAGCGCCGATTGTGCGACTGGTAAGCGACATTTTTAATCGCGCCGTGGAAATGCGGGCCAGTGATATCCATGTTGAACCCGGAGAGGAAGAATTGACCGTTCGTTTCAGGGTTGACGGCATGCTGCAGACCGTGCTCAAGCCGCCGCTTTCCTATTACGCCGCGATTGCCTCGCGCCTTAAACTTACCGCCGGCATGAATATCGCAGAGCGACGCCTTCCCCAGGACGGTCGCACTGATTTAACTGTAGCAGGCCGCCATATTGACGTTCGGGTGAGTACTGTCCCCGGCATGAAAGGTGAAAGCATTGTGCTTCGCCTGCTTGAAAAAGAGACAACTTTGCTGGATCTCGACGGGGTCGGTCTGCAGGATGAGGCCCTGCAAAGATTTCAGCGGCTCATTCACATGCCCTACGGCATAGTTCTCGTCGTAGGGCCCACCGGCAGCGGAAAAACGACTACGCTTTACGGCGTGATGAAGTTGTTAAACTCCGATGACCAAAAAATAATAACAATTGAAGATCCGGTCGAATATCAGATTGAAGGATTAACCCAGATCCAGGTGAGACCGCAAATCGGTTTGACTTTTGCCAATGGATTGCGGTCTATTGTCCGCCAGGACCCCGATATCATTCTCGTCGGCGAAATTCGTGACCGTGAGACGGCGGAAATCGCCGTACATGCTGCGCTTACCGGCCACCTCGTCTTCTCCACCCTGCACACCAATGACGCCGCCGGCGCCATAAGTCGCCTGCTTGAAATGGGCGTTGAAGGATTCCTTATTTCCTCAGCCTTGCTCGGGGTGGTGTCGCAGCGCCTGGTGCGGACTGTCTGCCCGGAATGCAAAGGGGGGTCCCCCGGGACTCAATTACCGGAAAACCGGCGTAGTTGCCGTTCATGCGGCGGTACCGGCTTCAGGGGAAGAACCGGTATATTCGAAGTGCTGGTGGCTGATGCCGATATCCGCAATGCGATAAACGAACACAAGGATACGACCGAAATAGCGAGACTTGCGCGTCAGAGCGGGATGAAAACGCTTAACGAAGCCGGCATGCGTAAAATTGAAGATGGCCTGACCACCCGGGCCGAAGTAGAACGTGTGTGTCAAATAGACAATCTGGAATAAGGGGCGGAGCCCAAATACCGAAGTTTTCACCATCCCGCCGGGTCAATATATTTTCTTGACCTTAAAGCTTGTACATTATTCAATTAATACAGTTCATCATATAAAAGGAATGACAAAAAAACAAAGTGATCGTGTGTTTGAAGAAATTAACAAAGAATTATTTGTCGACCGATATACCTATGATCACTGGTATCACACAGATAGAGATTTACTAATGTTCGATAATTCTATTACATTACATAGGAGGAAAGGCGATGTTAAAGACAGGTTAGCATATCGAATACAACATGACTATTCTAAATTACAAGATTCTTTTTGGCAGCCTTATCTACAAGAAGATTATGCTAATAAATACATCCAAGAAATTACAGATT
>JAWOEV010000234.1:0-2678 GCA_046482565.1 Lentisphaeria bacterium
TCACCGGCATTACTTCCTCTTCCTGCCGTCTTCTTTCGCCAATCATTTCAGGGACTATCTTTTCCTCGTATACACCAGCCTTCTCAGTCCCCGAAGGTTCGACCCCGAAGGTTCTTAAAAAAGTTATGGAAAAAAAGAAATAGGTTGACGAGAGCGGTGGACGGTCTAACTTCACCCGCTATCGTAGATCGAAAAGACAGGAAAAACGGAGACGCATCATGAAACCAAGCATTAAGATTAAGAAAATTCTGTGTCCGGTAGATTTTTCTGCCTACTCAAAACATGCTGTTGAATACGCAATTGCCTTTGCCAAACAGTACGACGCGGAGATCAAACTCATCCATGCCGTCGAGTCTCCCTCCACGGCCTTTGGCTACGCTGACCTGGAAATCCCGGAGCCGGAGCTGGTGGATGAATTCCGCGAACAGGCTGAGAAACAACTCATCGAATTGACCGAGGCACTGCAGGAACGGCAGACGCGAGTATCGCAACTCCTAGTTTTCGGTAAGCCGTTTACGGAAATTATCGAGGAAGCAGCCAACTGGCCGGCTGATATGATAATTCTCGGCACGCATGGCCGTTCGGGTCTGGAACATCTGCTGATCG
This sequence comes from Lentisphaeria bacterium, assembly GCA_046482565.1. Taxonomy (GTDB): domain Bacteria; phylum Verrucomicrobiota; class Lentisphaeria; order Oligosphaerales; family MVZH01; genus JAWOEV01. Next base: position 607 of record JAWOEV010000234.1, read on the forward strand.
GCAGTGTTGCGGAGAAAATAGTTCGCAAAGCAAATTGCCCGGTCTTGACGGTGCGCCACCCGGAACACGAATTCGTCCATCCGTAAACAAGGGAACTGCATGCTACAGCTCGAAGATGTCGCGCCCGTAAAAATCATTGTCGCCGCCTTGTGGAACAATGACGCCGACTGGCGGCAAGCAGTTGGACTGCTCAGCGAACATTGGGGACACGTCGATGAACAACATAGCGCCTGTAAATTCAGCGCTACCGACTACTACCAACCTGAAATGGGGAAGAGTATTCAGCGTCAGTTGCTCGCCTTCGAAAACTTGACTGATCCGGCTGCATTACCCGACCTCAAGCTGACGACCAACCAACTTGAGGAAGACTTTAGCCGGGGCGGCTCGCGAACCGTCAATTTGGACGTCGGGTACCTAGATTTGCATAAACTGGTGCTGGCCTCCACCAAAGAGGGGCCGCAGAAAATTTATATGGGGAAAGGAATCTGGGCCGACCTAACCCTGCTCTACCGCAAAGGCGGTTTCCATCCCCTCCCCTGGACCTTCCCAGACTTCAGCGACCATCTATACGACAACTTCCTGCTTCGAACAAGAGCAAGATAAAAAAAGCAGAGAAAGTAGTAAGACCTTTCCACATGCCCTCAAGCCTACATAATCACGACAGAATGAGCGATGATCACCCAGTCGCATAACCGTAGACAAAATCCCGGCGAAATTCCGCAAACGTCCCAGTTTCAATATGACGGCGAGCGCGGCGCATGAGGTTAAGATAAAAATGCAGGTTGTGGATAGTCATCAAGCGACTGGCAAGGATCTCATTGACATTGATCAAGTGGCGAATATACGCCTTGGAAAAGTGTTTGCAGGCATAGCAGTCGCAGCCCGGCTCTATGGGCTCCATGGCCGCTTTGAACCGCCCCGCCTTGATCGGCATGCAACCTGAGGCCGTAAACGCACTGCCGTTCCGGGCAATCCGCGTGGGCAATACACAGTCGAACATATCAACCCCCCGGCTAACCGCCTCGAGAATCTGCGGCGGCGTACCCACCCCCATTAGATAGCGCGGCTGATCGGCGGGCAATAAGGGAACAACGCTATCCAAAACATCATACATTGCTTCTTCGGGTTCCCCGACACTCAAGCCGCCGACCGCGTAGCCGTCAAACCCCAAATCAACCAGGGCCTCGGCTGACTGCCTGCGTAGATCGGAATACATCCCCCCCTGGACAATTCCGAACACCTGCTGCCCCGGTAATCGCTGCTGTTCTCGGCAAACCCCCGCCCATTTGGTGGTTAATTCGAGAGATTCGGCCGCTTGGTCGTACTCACACGGGTACGGCGTGCATTCGTCGAAAACCATAGCGATATCAGGCCCCAGTTCGCGCTGAATCCGCATGGCTTCACGCGGCCCCAGAAACAAGGCCGAACCATCAATATGCGACTGAAAATGCACCCCCTCCGGGGTAATTTTACGAAGCTTACTGAGGCTGAATACCTGGTAACCGCCGCTATCGGTCAAAATTGAATGCGGCCATGCCATAAACTTATGCAATCCCCCCGCCTGACGGATAATCTCCGTCCCCGGTCGAAGGTTCAAATGATACGTATTGCCGAGAATTATCCGCCCCCCCAATTCCGCCACTTCATGCGGTGTCATCGCCTTGACCGTCGCCTGCGTTCCCACCGGCATAAACACCGGCGTTTCGATCTCGCCGTGCACAGTTTGCACGAGCCCTGCCCGGGCCTCGGTACTGGAATCATATTTTTGTAGTTTAAAAGGAATGAGTTTGTGCGTTCCCGATTATTATGGCTATGTCCGACTGAGTGATATTGAAAAATAAAAGACCGCAAGCAAAAAATCAAAAATTATTTCAGCGCTTCAATTGCCAGTTCGGCTTCCTCCCAGGCAACTGTCGCTTCGTCGATCTCTTTCTGGATCTCGGCTAGGCGGCGGTTGATTGCCGCCATGTCTGACCGCATGGGATCAACCTGGATCTTGGCCAGAAGTTCCTCTTGTTCCTTTTGCAACGACTGGACTTTGGCTTCTGCATCTCCGGCCCGCCGCTGCAATG
>JAWOEV010000062.1:0-15658 GCA_046482565.1 Lentisphaeria bacterium
CTCAAGTGAATAAATGTTCAGAGTCTAACTCCTGCTTCACTGTTCTTATTATATCATAGCCGTGACAGGGTGCAAGGCGGTTTATCAGAAAAGTGTCGAAATATTAGCAGTTTATCCCGACGGATCCCTGCATGAAATAGAAAACATTGACTGGCCGTTCCCTGACGGTCGATGCTAACCCAAGTTTCGCAACTTGGGCTATAAGTCGTTGCGCCGCAACGACCGGATTTCTTGTGGCACTACAAAACCGACGATTTTTTCATCGGTACTGACATTTTTGTGCCGGGCAGGTTTCGATGATCAACCCCCAGTGATACCACGATGCGCTGCCGTGGCTTTCCCTCCCGGTTACGGTAGGATTCGACCAGCTGCAGCGATTCTCCCGAGCGAGTTGTCTTAATGCGAAAAAAACATAATAAGAACAACATAACCCGAGGAAATATATTGCAAGCCGTTGATTGGCACTACGAGGCTTGAATAGAGCTATTTTTGTTGCAATGCAAGGACTTATGACACAAAATTTCTCAAAAATTTTGTTTTACAGAAAACCGTGAAGAACCCTAATTTAATCAATGCGAAGTAATTGACACGAGGCATGTTGCGCTCACCTGCTCTTTACCGCCAGCCTCAAAGTTAATTCCACGACCACGTTTCCGACTGTCTCCAGGCTGGCGGCTGAAAGCTTGTCCAGGCTGTCTTCCGGCGTGTGCCAGAAGCTGTTGTCCGGGCCGAATTCAAAATCGATCAGGTTTATGGAAGGGATGCCAAGCTTGGCAAAAGGCACGTGATCATCAAGAATGTTCCCGCCAACGAAATAACCAAACTGGTTGCGTACATTCTGATTGCGGGCAACCTCAAACAGCAATTTTGTAAGATGCTTCGGGGTAGTCGGAGGTATAGTCACACGCAAATCCCTGTCGCCGATCATATCCATAAGGATCATCGCGCGATATTTGTCAGCCATCCCTTTCGCTTTTATCTTTTCAGCGTAATGCTGGCTTCCGTGCAAGCCGTCGGAAGGCCCGTATTTTTCGATACATTCTTCCCCGTCAAAGAAGGCAAACTCGAATGTACAGCGTTTTGCCGGCGGTACCTGCGTGAGGACTGCGGCAACCGCCAAAAGCAGCGCAGTGCTCGAGCCGGAATCATTAGCGCCCGCAAACTCGGGATATTGCGGCAACCGCTTAGTGTCGTAATGACTCGCCAGGATTATCCGGCCGGGTTTAGCGCCGGGGCTGACGGCAATGACATTACGGAAAGTCAGTTTTCCACGCGGGGTGTTTTCCTGCCATTTGCAGACTTTCGGTGTGAGGTCCCGGGCCTCTAATTCCTTCGCGATCCACCCGGCCGCTTTAGCCGCACCGGGTGAACCGCTTGGCCGCGGCCCGACGCTCAAGAACTCTTCAGTCAGGCGTAGAACCTTTAATCCATCGATAAGTCGGTAATTATCAAAAGCAAGGCGTTCCCGCGAATCCCCGGCGAGTTCACCGCCGCAACCGAGCAAAGCAATACCACATAAGCATGCAAGAATAAAGTTCGGCAAAGTCCGTTTCACGGCGCTCATGCTGCCAATACACCGACCCACAGGATCAACCCCTCCGCAATGTAAAAAGCTCCACGCATACGATCGGCATCGTCTTCGACCCCGCGATTAGCCAGAAACCGATTAACCGCGGGTGCCATCAACCAAGCGAGGACCAAGGCGAATAAACCGGCTATGAGCTGTCCTTGCAAACCGGTCACAAGCAAGACGAGGGCACCGGCAATATACCAATGGACCGGTCCCAGTCGATCTGCAGATACGCCGTTCTCATCCCGTGAAGACAGGAGTTCGGCATAGGCAGTACTGCCGAGTACAGGCATCAGCAGAAGCCACCAAGATTGCGAAGTGAGCACCAGAATCAAAACGGCTATGGCCTGAAGTATCAGGCATATTTGGACAGCGACTAAGGCCTGTAATTCAGGTGAAACGACCAGCCTGCCGTCAGTTAATTGCGCGCCCAGACGGGATGCGGTTACCAAACCGCGACCGCCCGACAGCCAGTTATATAACAGAGGGACCAAGATGGCCGCGACTACTGCACCGGCCAGATAATTGCCGATCAAGATAATGCTCAGCCACGCCGTCAACCAAAGAACAACCCCAAGGGCCAACCCTGCTAGGGGGAGGAGCCGGACAAAGAGAACCGGGTCCGGTTCCCCTTCCTGTTCCGACTTTAACGGTAACGAATAACCCCAGATTTGCTGCCAGGCGGCGGCTAACGATTTAAGCATAATACCGATCACTTTTTCAAGGTTTTGAATTAAAAACGAAGCTTTTTCAACCCGTCTTTTAGATAAGTTTACTATTTAACCTAATGCCGGTGATTTTTTTAGCAATAAAGATCTTGTATTTCGCCAATTCCAATGTATGGTTGTGTCTTCACGTACAACAATGCAGTTATCAATGACTGCCGTTGTCCCGCGGGGGCGTAGCTCAATTGGTTAGAGCGCCGGCCTGTCACGCCGGAGGCTGCGGGTTCAAGTCCCGTCGCTCCCGCCATTTATCTACATCGACTTCGGCGGTATTTGCCGGAGCCTGTTCTTTCGGTCACCCTTCCCGTCTCTGCCGTAACCTGAATAATTCATAGATTTTTAAAAAACGCTGTATTCTTTAAAATTATGACTTCAAAGAAACAAAAAGACATACCCGAGGAAGTGGATTTCGACGAACTCGAGACCCCCGAAGCTGACGACCTGGATGACCTTACCGAAGGTGTCCGTCAGAACGCTGATGATGCGGAAGAAGCGTCTGAAAGCCTGCCGATTATTCCGCTGCCGAACGGCGCTCTTTATCCATATTCGATTATCTCCATAACGGTGGATACTGACGCTGGCCTTAAACTGCTTGACGATGCGCTGGAAGGTGACCGCCGCGTCGCCGTCATTCCGGTTCCGAGGCAGAGCATTGACAAAAACTTACAGCAGGATGATTTTTTCCCTATCGGGGCCAGGGGCCGGATCGTCAAGTCAATAAGGTTGCCGGATGAATCCCGGCGCGTTCTCTTGCGGGGAACAGAGCGCATTCAGCTTGAATCTCTGATTGAACGGGAGCCGTACTTTGTCGGCAACATTCGTTTGCTCAAACCTCAAAAAGATGATTCCCTGGAAACAGAAGCCATAGCGAAAACCGTAAAAACGCAATTCCAGGAACTCATAGGCCAAACTTCAGAATTACCGGATGACCTGCAGGTCGCGATCCACAATGTCGACAATTACGGACGTCTCGCTGACTTGATTGCCGACACCCTGAATATCGAACCGGAACAGAAACTGGCCGTACTCGGGACGCTGAATATCCGTGAACGTCTTGAATTAATCCTCTCATTCCTCAGCCGGGAAGAAGTCATCCTGCAGGTCGGCAGCGAGATTCAGCATAAAGTAAACAAGCAATTTGCGCAACAACAAAGAGAACATTTTCTACGGGAACAGCTCAAAGCCATCCAGGAACAACTTGGCCAGGAACCGGAAACTCCGGACGTAACAGAGCTGCGAGAACGACTGGATAAAACTGACCTGCCGGATGACGCTCGCGAAACGGCCGAATCAGAACTGCGGCGTCTGCGACAGATGCACCCCGCCGCCGCTGACTACAACGTGGCGCGCAGTTATATAGAATGGATTCTCAGCCTGCCTTGGCGCAAGCACACTGAAGATTCGCTCGATATCAACAAAGCCAAGAAGGTACTCGACAGAGATCACTATGACTTGACCGACGTCAAGGATCGAATCCTCGAATTCCTAGCCGTTTTACAGCTTAAGAGTGACATGAACGCCCCGATCCTGTGCTTTGTCGGTCCCCCGGGGGTCGGCAAAACCAGCCTCGGGCGCTCGATTGCCAGCGCCCTAGGGCGTAATTTTGTGCGCATCTCTCTGGGGGGCGTCCGGGATGAAGCGGAGATCCGCGGACACCGCCGAACCTATGTAGGCGCTTTACCGGGCCGGATTATTCAGGGGTTGCACAAAGCCGACAGCGCTAATCCGGTTTTTATGCTGGATGAAATCGATAAGTTGGGAGCGGATTTCCGCGGTGATCCAGGCAGTGCTTTATTGGAAGTGCTGGACCCGGAGCAGAACTCGACTTTCTCTGATCATTATCTTGAGACGCCGTTTGACCTGTCCTCGATCCTGTTTATCACGACCGCCAACTTGGCGGATCCAATTCCGGCCGCGCTCAAGGATCGCATGGAAATTATTCGAATACCGGGCTATACGCGCAACGAAAAAGCGGAAATAGCCAAGCGCTTTCTGATCCCCCGGCAGTTGAAGTACAACGGCCTTCAGAAAAAACAGCTTTCAATTTACAAACGGGCCGTAGAACAAATTATTGATGTTTACACCGCGGAAGCGGGGGTCCGTAATTTGGAACGCGAAATCGGTAAGGTTTGCCGCAAATATGCCCGGCGTCTGGTGCAGGGCGAAGCCCCTCAGGATCAGCGCACGGTAATCACGGACAAAAACCTGCGCGAATATCTGGGAGCCCGACGTCTGCATCCCGACACCGCCACCACCGAGCCGCAGACCGGCATTTCCACCGGTCTAGCCTGGACCGCGGCAGGCGGCGAAATAATGCACATAGAAGTAAACCGAGTGCCCGGTAGCGGTAAATTAATCCTCACAGGTTCGCTCGGCGACGTTATGAAAGAAAGCGCCCGGATTGCCTTGACATACGTGAACGGTTGCCACAAATCTTTTGATTTCGAGCCGGATCACATGAAAAACTTCGATGTCCATGTTCATGTGCCGGCCGGGGCCACCCCTAAGGACGGCCCCTCAGCGGGTTTGGCTATTGCCGCCGCCCTGGTGTCACTGTTCACAGGCAAACCTCTGCGATCCCGGACGGCGATGACCGGGGAACTCTCGTTGCAAGGCAGAGTATTACCGGTCGGCGGCATCAAAGAGAAAATCCTTGCAGCCGCGCGAGCTGGCGTCAAAACCGTGCTGATTCCCGCTCAGAACCAGGAAGCTCTGGAAGAAGATGTTCCTGAATCATTGCGCCGAAAACTGCGAATACAGTACTGCGAAAAGGCCGCAGATACACTGAAATACCTGCTTCAGTAAATGTAAGGAGATTGGCTTGTGCGCGAACTCAGTCCAACTGAGAAGGAAATGATTTACCCCGCGGAATGCAATTTCAAGATAATCGCTGAAGGCCAAGGTATGCGAGATACAATTGCCGAAGTCCTGCGTAAACACGGCATTTCCTCTCCCGTTTATTCCGGCAAGACATCACGGACAGGGAAGTATCAGACCTTCAACGTCAAGGTTTGGGTTGACAATCACGAAACTATGGTATCCCTGGATCAGACTCTGCAAAGCATCGAAGGAGTTAAGACGGTTCTTTAGCGGTTTGCGGACATAGAGAGGGTCGACCGGCAGGAAATGCCTGTCACTATTGTCTGTTTCATGCAACCTTCCGGCGGGGACAACCTGCTGATATTTCGATACAATGCGCATTTTACTTACCATTCCAAAGTTTTACCCGAAAGCCGGCGGGGCGGAAACCTTCGCTCTGTTGATCTGTCGCGGGCTGACAGAGCGCGGACATGAAGTTCATGTCGCAACTCAAGCGGGGGAGACTTTCGACGGATACGCGCCGCACATTGTCGACAGCTTGGAAGATATAACCGCGATTAAGGACGAGATTAAGCCTGATATTTCATTGGACTGGGGCCTTAATACAAAAGCTGACGTTCACCGGCTCGGCGGCGGAGTCCACAAAGCGTTCCTCAAGTACAAGTTCTTGGCAATCCCCTGGTTCCTGCGTCCTCTTAAAGTTGTTGAGACGCGGATTCACCCTAAACACAGGCGGCTCATAGAAAGCGAAGGGGAAATCCTCTCCGAACCGGAAACCAAATACATCGCGGTCTCACATTTTGTTAAGGAGCAACTGCAAAATACCGCCACGATTGACGACAGTAATATCCGTGTCTTACCCAATGGGGTTGATGTTGCACGCTTCAAGCCGGCCGGTGATACTGCCGCATTGCGGCGGCAGCTCGGAGTTTCGGACAGCGATGTACTCTGCCTGTTTGTGGCGCACAATCTGCGGCTCAAAAACTTTGCCCTGCTACGCCGTGTTTTTCATCGGATTCACCGCCATATACCAGAACTAAAACTGGTACTTCTCGGCAAGCGCTCTCCCCGCATTCGTGCCGATTGGTTTGTCTATGCCGGTGCGGTGGATGATCCGGCCCCCTACTACCAGGCCGCGGATATAATGCTGCACCCGACATTTTACGATGCATGTGCAAATACCGTACTGGAGGCCTTGGCGGGGGGATGCGCGGTTATCTCCAGCGATTTGAACGGTTCAGCCGAAATTTTAGCTTCCGGCCTAAACGGTTTTGTTCTGCCGGTCACGAAACGTAACGCAGTAGAACAATGGTCAGGTCTTCTGGGTTGGCTGGCGCAGGACCATAAAACCCGCCGGCAAATCGGGAAAGCGGCCACTGACCTGGCCGCAAAACACGAGATCAGCAACTATATAGACCATTTGGAAGGAATTCTCAAGGAATTCTCGGGGACATATTAAACCTGTTATTCGGCTACTGCCGCCGGGGGTGTAAAGACCCGACTGCCGAGCTCCCGGTTCAACATGAAAACCCCCTGGGGATTGTCGCCTATAAATCTCAGCTGCTCACAGATGTCCTTGGCGGAAGCTTCTTCTTCAACCTGCTCTTCCACAAACCATTGCAGGAATGCTTGCGAGGCATGATCTTTCTCTTCAACCGCCAAATCCATCAGGTCATTTATCATAGCGGTCACTTTTTGTTCATGCTCATAAACCGCGTCAAATGCACCTTTGACCGAATCCCATGCACCCTGCGGTTTTTCAATTGCATCCAGTTCAACCCGCCCGTCACGCTCATTTATCTGATCGAAAAACTTCATGGCGTGCGTCATTTCTTCCATGGCCTGGATACGCATCCAGTTGGCAAATCCGTCCAAGGCCTGGTCCTTGAAAAAAGCTTCCATTGACCAGTACAGATAAGCCGAGTAAGTTTCACCGTTAATTTGTCTGTTCATTGCAGCTGTCATTTTTTCACTGAGCATGATTATCTCCTTTTTGTTTCGATTTTTAGAGAATTGCGATATAACTGAATTCGCATGGCGTCTAGCAATTTGTCTGACTTAGCACCGACCGTCAGGGAGATGCCAGTCAATGTTTTTTTTATTTCATGCAGCCATCCGTCGGGACAAACTGCTAATATATCGACTCCGTCGAAAGATACCGGAAAATCTAATTTTTGCAATTTGCGGGCTAATATCGCCAGTTAAGCGCGAGCAGATAGGTGTTACCGTTGATGCCGCTGTTAGGAGAATCCAGCCCGGCATTGGAAACATGGCGGAAACGGTACGCGACCTCCGCTGACAGACGCTTGTTAAGTTTCAGCGACAGACCGCCGCCAGCCTGGTCGATAAAATTGAAGTGACCACCTTGTTCTTCGGTGTCTTCTCCCAGGTATATCGGGCCCACCCCGCCCTCAACGAACCAAGCCATCCGATCTTTTATAACCGGCAGGTTAAAGCGCAACATAAACCCGCAACCTACTTCCGGGGAATTGCCGGGGCTCAAGGTCTGGCCATAGAAAGGTTCAACATTGAATTGCCAGTCGCCCGGCAGGTCAATACCGACTTTATTCAGGGCATCATTGGGATTGTAAGAGAAACGTAGCATAAGGGGAACCACATCATAATCTTCACTTTCATTTTCGAGGTGGCTACTTGCAAACCCAGCCACAACCCCCCGGGATTGCAAAGCTTTGCCTTCTGCCGTTTCCTCTTGCGCATGAGCGCTAATCGGTACAATAAACCCGAGCACCAATATCAACAAAGCATACATTCTTTTTACTCTGAATTTCACAGTGATCCCATAACGCGTGAAAATCGGATGATTTCCGGTTTTTTGTGCGTGAAAGTCCGAATTCCTTAACCTCATATACCCCCTTCTTTACTGTTTTCCTGATCAAACGGCTCAATATGAACCAAAGTATCAGCCACTCTCGGTCCTTGTGTCAACAGCAATTCATGCACACGCTCGGCAATATCATGACCCTCGCGAACAGTTAATGCTGGATCTACCAGAACGTGCAAATCAGCATTCCACCCCTGTCCCAGGCTACGGGTACGAATCGCGTGCACACGAATTACTCCCTCAACCTGAGAAGCAAGCTGACGAATCCGCTTGACCTCATCCTCTGAGGCCCCGCGATCAATCAAGGCCTGAAGCGACTGGCGGCTGATTGCCCAGGCTGCATGCAGGATCAAAACTGACACTACTATGCCGCCGATAGGGTCCAAAAGCCACCATTCGGGAAAAAGTTTAGCGCCAATTACGGCCAGCAATGCAGGAATTGAACTCAACGCATCCGAACGGTGATGCCACGCATTAGCCTCTAAGGCGCTGGAACCAGTCTCCCGCCCCCGCCGTATAGTCCAGCGGTATAAGCCTTCTTTAATCAGTAAAGATAAAGCGGCAGCCGCAGCTGCTATCCAGCCGGGCGCTTCTTTCTGCCCGCTTTGCAAAGTCGAGAGAGCGGAAAAGACTATGCCCGCTCCGGCGGCGGCCAGTAGCGCGGCAATCCCCAGTGATACCACGCTTTCAACCCGGCCATGCCCATAGGGATGTTCGCTGTCTGCCGGTTCACTCCAGAACTTGGCACCCGTTATCACCACCAAATCCGAGGCAATATCCGACAAACTGTGAACACCGTCTGCCAATACTGCCTGGCTGTTCCCCACAACACCGGCGAAGACCTTGATGATGCAAAGGCCGACGTTATAAACCAGCCCGATGGCCGTGACTTTTATTACCTTTCCTGAATTGGCGTTTATTTTCCATTCAGAATGGCTCATTTTTCAACCATAATCTCACTACCGTCAGTAGGCTTGGACCCACCCAGCACATTACGGTTTTCATCTAGCAAGACAATATATGCATCGGCAAGGGCGTCAATCGCCCCCCTGCGCTGAGCTCGAAAAGCCCAAAATTTCCAAAAAGCTTCAGCCAGCTGGAAACGCTTATCATAAGGTTGGGCTTTGAATGAATCCGCCAAAACAAGATACAATACGCAGGCCTGACCCTGTTGTTTAGCGTATGCCGCCTCGGCAATGGAGATTCCCGCCCGGCGGTTCTGATATTCCATCCAGGATCCAAATTGTTCAAGCAGGGGTTTTAATTCAGGATCCGACTCGGGGGGGGTAATGGCAATTTGAACCTGTTTCCCAGACTTTTCGTGCAAATCTTCAGGTTCGGCATCTATAATACCCGGATTTCCGCTTCCGCGCTTACCCAGCAATTCATCTACGGTATCGGAGCCGGTTTCTTGATCATTTTCGGCAACCTTGTCGGTAAAACGAGACGGGCTGGAATCTTCAGCTTTCTTGGCAGTATCAGGCGCAGGACTACTCTCAGACACCCCCTGTTCGATGTCCCGCAGTGCTAGTTTTTTAGCAAGGCTTCCAGGGAAATAACGGTCACGATGTTGCGGTGCAAGGGCATAAGACGGCAGGACCATTTCGCCTTCTGGCACTTCAATTTTTAGACTTGCGTCAGACCTCTCTTTCAGCTTTCCACGGATAACCTCGCCGCTATTAAGTCGATACGGATAGACCTCTCCAAGGCGGGGTTTAGGGAGTTTTTCCAAATACTCCTGTTTGAGATTTTCATAGAGCTGTTCCTTATCTGTTTTAGCGGCTGGCTCCAGAGCTTCTTCCGGTTGCCCCGCGTAATCATCGGCACTATCTTGCTGACCCACTCCTTGGTCAGCATCTTCATCACCTTTATCCGTAGCCATCGCCACAACCCGGTCCACCCAACCCTTGTAAGGCCCCACACGATCCAAAGCCACGCCAACCACTCCCAGCAAGACAACAACCAACAGCAAATGACTTAAGTGGATGATCAATGCACGGAAAAAACCGGACCTTTGTTTACGCTTTTTGCGGGCCATTCAACTGTTTTCCTTTAATATTTTTGGATAATACACCGAGTATTCGGGGAAGTACACCTTGAAAAGACTCCGCATACTGTAAACTTTCGACCTGCATAATTCAAGATGCTAATAGTCTATCTCCATCTCTACCCCCCCCCAGAGGAAGGCAAACCATACGCAAAAGAAAGCCGCAAAAAAGCATAACCAGCACCATAGGCGTGCCGTTATATCGACGTTGTCTAGTCGTTTTTCCCCTTGCAAACGATCCGCGGCCGATTATATTGCGGTTCGTTTGATTATCAGTAGCGAACTGGCGGCTTAGCTCAGTCGGTTAGAGCAGTGGAATCATAATCCACGTGTCATAGGTTCGAATCCTATAGCCGCCACCATCCCTTCACCTTTGCAGTTATTGTACCCAATCGCTATATTCAAGCAGTCAGCGCAGATTCTATACTGATACTGTACGCGACCGGCGGCCTTCCGGCCGAAAAAGACACCACCTGCCAAAGGCTGATTGGAAAAGGACTGGCTTATCGGCAACATAAACTGGATGCATATCTACAGAAATGATTAAAGAAAGAGAAAAAGCAACCCCCCCCAAGGAGCGTAATCTAACCTGGCATCAAGCGGCTGTGACAACGGCAAATCGTGAAAAACTGCTGCGCCAGCGCGGGGCTGTCTTGTGGATGACTGGCCTCAGCGGGGCTGGCAAATCGACAATCGCCAGTGCCCTTGATAAAAAACTGTATGACCGCGGACACCTTTCTTATATCCTTGACGGCGACAATATCAGGCACGGCTTGAACTCCGACTTAGCCTTCAGCCCCGTGGAGAGAACCGAAAACATCCGGCGCGTAGGCGAAGTGGCTACCCTTTTTGCGGAGGCGGGATTGCTGGCAATCACCTCCTTTATTTCACCTTACCGCAAAGACCGTCAAAACGTCCGAAACATCATCGGCACGGAACGCTTTATCGAAATATTCCTGGACGTACCGCTTGCGGTCTGTGAAAAACGCGACCCCAAGAGTCTCTATAAAAAAGCACGGGCCGGGGAAATTCAGGATTTCACCGGTATCCAGGCACCCTATGAAGCTCCCGTCAACCCTGAATTGACCATAGATACTTCATCTCAAGGCGTGGATGAATGCGCCCAGCTTATACTTGATTATCTGGTTGAAAACAATACTTTACTAGACGCGTAATTACACCTAAAAACCCTCGAATTCGCATGACATCAACATATCGTCTTAGCCATCTTAAGCAGCTGGAAGCGGAAAGCATTCATATTATCCGGGAAGTGGTTGCCGAGTTTGAGAATCCCGTAATGCTCTATTCCATCGGCAAGGATTCATCCGTGATGCTGCGCTTGGCACAAAAGGCCTTCCACCCCGGTCGCATACCCTTTCCTCTGCTACATGTCGACACAACCTATAAATTCCAGGAAATGTATAAATTCCGGGAAAAAGCCGCCCGTGACGCTGGTGCCAACCTGATTGCTTACACCAACGAAGACGCCATTAAGCAAAACATGAATCCGTTCGATTTCGGCACCAAAAAATGCTGTGCACTGTTGAAAACCCAGGCTTTGCTTAAGGCTCTCAAGCAAGGAGGCTACGATGCCGCCTTTGGCGGTGCGCGCCGGGATGAAGAAAAATCGCGCGCCAAGGAACGTATCTATTCTTTCCGCGACGAATTCGGTCAGTGGGATCCGAAAAACCAGCGTCCGGAGCTCTGGAGTATTTACAACAGCCGACACGAGAAAAGCGAATCCATTCGCGTTTTTCCGCTCTCCAACTGGACCGAGCTGGATATCTGGCACTACATTTATAATGAACAGATCCCTATTGTCCCGATGTATTACGCCGCGGAACGCGAGATGATCGTGCGTGACGGACAGCTCATCTCCATGGACGGCCCGCTCCCTCTGGAGAAAGGAGAAAAACCGCAAAAAGTCATGTGCCGTTTTCGGTCACTCGGTTGCTACCCCTGCACCGGTGCCATTCCCAGTGAAGCAGACACTCTCGAGAAAATCATTGAGGAAATGATGATTACGCGTCAATCAGAACGGTCGACGCGGGTTATTGACCATGACGCCGAAGGCAGTATGGAGATGAAAAAGCGCGAAGGTTATTTCTAATGGCAAAAATCCACTTCCCTTTTTTTTCGTTGTGCGCTCCTGCGCTTGTTACATGCGCTCTGTACGCACAGGAACCCAATCTCCCGCAAGGATTGGGGCTCGACAGCGATCAAAAGAACACCTCAAAAGCGGAACCGGCACTACCGTCCGGCCTCGGCCGAAACAATCGCGAATCCCGGAAAACTGAAGCACAGGCCCCCGAGCTACCTTCAGGCCTTAATTCCGGCTCGACAACTGGCGACTCAAACCAAACCGCCAAACCCGAAATACCGCCCGAACAAGGGCGCTTGCTCCATGTTCTAACCAGTAACGAGCTTACCGGCTTTGCAGAAGCAAGAGTCGGAACCAGAACTCAGCCAGACCCCTACCATGATGATATGAGTGTCGGCGAATTACGCTTGCAGGTTGACGCGTCCCGACCGATAGGGACCGCATATATAAACTTGAAAGCCGACTTGCTCTATGACTATGAATATAAGGAACATGACATAGACCTGGAAGAGGGCCAAGGCTGGCTGGATCTAAGGGAAGCCAATATCCTTTTTACACCGCTACATTTTATGGATATTAAAGCCGGGCGCCAAGTGCTGACTTGGGGGACTGGTGATTTAATCTTTATCAATGACCTCTTCCCGAAAGACTGGAATTCATTCTTCATCGGTCGCGATGATGAATATCTTAAAGCGCCGTCGGACGCCGTCAAAGTTTCTGTCTTTGCGGAGCAACTTCCCAGCCTCGACCTGATTTATACCCCCCGCTTTGACTCCGACCGGTATGTGGATGGAAGTCGGCTGTCATTTTATAACTCGCTCGCCGGGTCTAAGGTCGGAGAAGACAACGTCGTTGATGTCGACAAACTGGAAGACTGGTTTGCAGATCACGAAATCGCGGCTCGTCTCTACAAAAACGTTGCCGGCTATGAACTGGCGGCATACTACTACCGTGGCTTCTGGAAAAGCCCGGCCGGTATCAATCCGGCAACCCAGGAATTCACCTTCCCGAAACTGTCGGTTTACGGAGCCAGCGCCCGCGGCACAATCTTTAACGGCATAGGTCATCTGGAAACCGGTTATTACCGTTCGCGGGATGACGAGGGCGGCGCCAATCCTTTCGCGGACAACAGTGAAATTCGCCTGCTGGTTGGTTATGAGCAGGAACTGGGCACCAATCTGACAGGAACATTTCAGTATTATGTTGAACATATGATGGACCATGACGAGTACCTGGATTCACTTAGTTCCGCCACCCCGGCCCGTGACGAAGCACGCCACACCGTAACCATGCGTCTGCGCAAAGAGCTTTTTCAGGATGATCTAATCCTTTCAATCTTTACACGCTATTCACTCACGGATAACGATGCCTATTTGCGTCCGAAAATCAATTATACAGTCAATGACAACCTGGAAGTGGAGCTCGGCGGCAATATTTTCATGGGGCATGATGAAAGCACATTTCTTGCCCAATTTGAGAAAAATACCAGCGTCCACGCCGCTATCCGTTATAATTATTGAGTAATTATGCAAAACCACCCGACAGCTGAGCAGTCGGCAGCCTTTTTCAAAAAAGGCAAACCGTGTCGCGAAGCCCTGCTCTGGATAACCGGGCAACTCAACGGTGCTGACCTCTGCCAATTTCTGAAGTCGCGCGAGTCCCTCGCGGAACAGGTAATGCGCGGCTTCAAGCTGTCACCGGCCAATGCCGATAAAAATATCGTTCGAAAACGCTTGCTCGCGCAGCTTGCCAAGGATACCGATCACCTGCTTGCTTTGCTAAAATATCCGCAAGCCCCCTGGCAGCCTTGGCTACAAGCCACACCCATGATGGCTCAGGCCTGGCTCCGGGAAAACTGGGCAATACTTTTACGCGCTACCCAGGATCTGAACTTGGTGGTGGCTTTTGCGGCAGATGACCGCAAACCAATATCCGCACTGGGGCAACGGCTGTGCAGGCGCCCCTCCCTGTGGCAGGAAACGCTGCCCTTTCGCTCCTCCCCCCCGCCAACGGAATGGACATTTCTGCAGAGCATCGTCACGGCTGATCGAGACAAAGAGGAAGAGGCCGAAAAGGCCCACGACAAATTGCAGAAAGCCTATGACAAGGCAACGAAACGCCAGCATGCCCTTGGAAGTGAGATCGAAAAACTCAAACAGGCTCTGGACAAGCAAAAAGCCAGAACCGCCACGGAAACCGCCGAAAGGAAACAGGCGGAAAGAAACCGTACCCAGGACGACAGAGTCCTGCGGCAAAAGCTGAAGACCGCCAAAGAAAAGCTGCAGAATTTACAAGCCAACTTTGAAGAGGAACTGCACCGCCGACTGCAATGCTACCGCCGGGAAGCCCTGGGGGTAACTGACCATGTCCTCAAGATTGAGCAAGAACTCCGCAAGCCTGAAAGCCGGGAACTGACTGAACGCGCAAAAGCAACCCTTGAAGCACACAAGCAGTTGAATGAAAAATACTCTACGCTTTCCGAATTACGCCGCCAGATCCATAGCTTGGAAAAAGCAGATGCTGATTTGGAAAGATGCGCCCGCGAAAGCGTTCAAGTCTTACCCGAACTACATGCTCTACAGCAGGATATAAAAGATAAACTCGATGCTTTGCGGGCGCTGTTACCGGATGACAATGTACCCGCAGACGTACATCGCCGTGTCGGTAATATCCTTAAATTGATTCGCAACTGCACTAACAGTAACCGCGGACTGGAAAAATTGACAAAACTGGAAAGTTTTCTGGAAACGGAACTATTCGGCGAAATAGTCGGTGCGGAAAATATTGAACTGATAAATAATGCCCTGAAGCAACAGAAAGAACGATTACAGCAAATCGATAGAGAACGAACCCTGGCGAAGATGCAAATCCCTGAACCCGAAGTCAAAACCGGAGTAGTCCCGTTTCCCCGGGATATCCCGGATATTGAAAATGCCTTGGCACAGCTTGACCAAAGCCGTAAACCAGTCATGTATATCGACGGCTACAATGTAATTCTGGGATCACCGGCTCTCGCCGAGATACTTGACGCAGAGGGACTGGCGACTGCCCGTTACCGTCTCTCTACCCTTTGCCAACGTGTCGCTTCCCAGTTCACGGAAATTAACCTTGTCTATGACGGAACCGACGCCTTGTCCGAACGGGTGCAGCACGGCAATCTGACCGAAATATTCGCCGCCCGTATCGAACATTCACAGAATGCCGACAACTATATCACTGCGCAAATGCATAACCGCGAGAATGCCGATCAACTTTTCTGGCTGGTTACCGCCGACTACGGCCTGCGCATTCGTAACCGAACTGCCTGCCACGGGCTTATCGACCCCGCCGACCTCATCGCTTTTCTCCGGGATTGACCCCCCCCCGGAAGAGCAGAGTCTCATTTTTTATGCAATGTTCGGGCTAAGCTTAATGGTTACAGTTTTTGATGCCGAGAAAGTGGGGTCAGGCCTTGGAATTTGAGAAAGTGGAGAAAGTGGGGTCAGAGAAAGTGGGGTCAGGCCTTGGAATTTGTAATTTCCGTTTTATGGGTGTAGAGTCGGGTCATGGCCAG
>JAWOEV010000070.1:0-7857 GCA_046482565.1 Lentisphaeria bacterium
CGGAAAATGGTGAACTGCTGAGCCATCCCCGAACCGATACCCGCCGGCATGGCGCGCATGACCGCGAGTGTTGCCACGATCACCAGGAACAGGGCCAACCAGACGTTCAGCACCTCGATGCCGACGGGTTGGGGCAAGAAGCTGTAAAGGCCCAGTCCGGACGTCACGAACGCCACCAGGTACAGCCCACCGATCTTCCCGAAGGCCACCAGCGGATGGCCCGGCTGAGGCGTAACCGCCCGGATGTTGTTCATGCCGAACCAGGCGGCGCCGACCAATGGAATGAGCGCAAGCCCCCAGACCAGTCCCGCGTTCTGGATCCATGTCTCAGTGCCTGCCTCGATGCGGCCAAGCAGCGTGCCGCTACTGGTCTCCAGCGTGAGCGAATCTCCGGAGAGCGCGCCGAAAACGGCCGCCGTCATAACGAGAGGGATCACGACTTGCATGGTGGTCACGCCGAAGTTTCCAAGACCGGCATTCAGGCCCAGCGCCAGTCCCTGCTGATTCTTCGGGAAAAACGTGGAGATGTTACTCATGGAGCAAGCGAAGTTACCGCCCCCGACCCCCGAGAGAAAGGCGAGCAACTGGAAAACCCAGAGCGGGGTATCCGGATTTTGGAGCGCAAAATACGCACCAAAAGCGGGCACCATCAGCAGCGCTGTGGTAAAGAAGATGGTGTTGCGCCCGCCGGCGATCCGGATAAAGAACGATGCGGGAATCCGCAACGTTGCGCCGGTGAAGCCGGCGATCGCGGGAGGCACATTACGGGGTAAACAGTTTTCGAGCTTATTCGTAGAAGAAGAGGAAACCAGGCAGGCCCAACCAGAATCCACTCTCAAGGAGCACTTGAAACCAGTTGAATCGGGCACAGACCCCATACCGGTACTATGTATCTGCTCAAAAACCACGGTTCCGTCGGGATTATTCAAGGGACCGCAAAAAGATATTATGTCTGCGCATAATGATTCCGCCGACACGGCCAGTTCAGTTATGATATGGGCAGTACACGACATCACCGCCGAAGTAGAAGCCGAAAGCGCCAACCGGAAAATAACCCGCCTGCAAACCACCGAAGCGGTTGCCACTGAACTGGCTCATCATGTCCGAAACGCCCTGACTGCTATCAGCGGCGCCACGCATATGCTGCAGATAGTCGTGCCCGAAATCGCCGGAATTTCCTCCCCCGATCAAGAAGTTAATGAATGCGTTGTGAGCATGAAAAAGGTTGTTGATTCGGAAACTGAACGTCTGGAAAGCAAGATCGCAGAGGTCCTTTCGGTCGCGGAACAAGATCCCGATAGATTTTCCACCGAAGCGGCTGAGCTTTTTGACCAATATATTTCGAAGGGCAAAAACGACCCGCGGGAATCGTAGTGCCTATCCCGGGTATTGCCTATTTTAAATGAGCATCCGACTGCATCGGCGAAAGGTAGAGATCAAGCTCGGCAGTATCTGGAGATAACCGCGGCCACAGCTTGTTTTTAAGTTTAAAAACGGCGCAGGCGGACGGCGGAAAATTGTCAGCTGTAACATCAGGAGCACTTAAGTAATCAACCAACTGGGCCAGGCCCGGATTGTGCCCGACAAGCATTAGCCGGCCTGCTGCCCGCTCACAATTGCGAATCCTTTGCAATATCTTTCCCGCGGACGCCAAATAAAGTGAGTCCTCATAAAATACCGATGCAGTAGCGCTGGTAAAACCGGCAAGCCGGTCCGCGGTTTGCCGCGCTCTCAATGCCGAGGAAGCAATGATGAGATCGGGTGAGCAACCATGCTTTTCCAGGGCCGTCGCAATGGGGAGGATTTCGTTCGCCCCCTCAGACGTGAGGGGACGGTCGAAATCGCGACAGCCATCACCGCGACCGGCCGTGCCGTGACGCACAAGTATCAGAAAACACACGTATCAATCTCCGCTTAGCCCTCCGCGACAAGGAGGTTTGTCTATATTTGAGCTCAACCTTGACCTTGTTCCCCGCAATACAAAATTCGGGGTACTGCCCTTTTTTGCCGTCTCGTCAGTAGAACTAGCCCGAACATTGCATGAAAAATGAGATTATGCGGGTTAGACGCCTATGAGTTGTGTGCGACTCCGTTTCACCAAGAGTCAGCCCAAATATTTCTCAATCTTTTCGGCCAGTGCCTCAGGCACAAGCCCGTATTTTTCGGCCAAGAGCTCCTGCGGCGCGGAATGTCCGAAATGATCCACCCCGATCATGAGGCCTTCGCGACCGGCATACCGCTCCCAACCGAAAGTGACAGCGGCTTCAATTGAAATACGTTTGCTGCAGGCCGAAGGTAGAACTGTCTCACGATACTCTTCATCCTGGTGCTCGAATAATTCCCAGCTGGGCATTGATACGACGCGCAGTTTCCGACCCCCGGCACGCAAAATGCCGGCCGCATTCTGAGCCGTCATGACCTCAGAGCCGCTGGCCATGACGATGGCTTCAAAGCCTTCATCCTCGCTCAGGACATAGGCACCGCGACTGGTATTTAGATTCCCCTGTAATTCCGTTGGTATATTTTCAAGTTTTTGCCGCGTCAGGA
Organism: Lentisphaeria bacterium; assembly: GCA_046482565.1. Taxonomy (GTDB): domain Bacteria; phylum Verrucomicrobiota; class Lentisphaeria; order Oligosphaerales; family MVZH01; genus JAWOEV01. The sequence continues at coordinate 2,548 of JAWOEV010000070.1, forward strand.
AAATGGCCACCGGACCATCAGCTTCAACGGCCGTTGCCCAGGCATCCGCGACTTCATTGGCATCACCCGGACGCAATACGGTCAACCCCGGAATCGACCGGCACATAGCAAGTTGTTCTACGGGCTGGTGAGTAGGGCCGTCTTCGCCGACAAATATTGAGTCGTGCGTAAAGACAAAGATCGCATGAACTTTTTGAATCGCCGCCAACCGCAAAGCCGGCTTCATGAAATCACTGAACACCGCAAAGGTTGCGGTAAAAGGCAGACAGGTGCCATACAGCGCCATACCGTTTGCACATAAGCCCATACTGAATTCCCGAACGCCGAAGTGGACATTGCGGCCGCTGCGGTCTTCTACACAGAAGTCACTTTCTTCATCCAGGTGCGTGTTCGTGGACGGATTAAGATCCGCCGCACCACCGACCAGACTGGGCATCAGGCTGGCCAGCCGTTGCATTACTACGCCGCCGGTTTTGCGCGTCGCATCTTTCTTGTCGGGCAGGACCTTGGATAATGCCTCCCGCAAGTTACTTGGAACCGGTTTTTCCAAAAGCTGTTCGAGCAATTCAGCTTTATCTTTGTTCTGCTTGGTATATTTTTCCAGCTTCTTGTTCCACTCTTCGGCCTGTTGCTTTTTCCGCTCAACAAACTTATGGCAAAGCTCGCGGGTTTCATCATCGACAATGAACGACTCATCCGGTGAAAAACCGAGGGCGGCCTTGGCGTGGCCCAGTTCCTCTTCCCCCAGGGGAGCACCGTGAATACCGTGTGTACCGGCTTTGTTCGGGGCCCCGTAGCCGATGGTGGTGGCACCGATAATCAGTACCGGGGCACCTTCATAGCTGGTCGCTTCTTCAAGGGCGGCTTCAATCTGTTCAATATTCTGGCCGTCAATTTTAATTACATGCCAGCCGTAAGCCTCGAAACGAGCGCCGACATCTTCCGAAAAGGCCAGATCTGTGGAGCCTTCAATCGTGATTTTATTGCTGTCATAAAAAACCACCAGGTTATCCAGCTTATTATGTCCGGCCAGAGAAGCGGCCTCACTGGTAACGCCTTCCATCATACAGCCATCACCGCTGAGCACGAACATGCGCTGATCGAAGAGGTCGGGATTTTCCATGCGCGCTCCGAGTTGCTTGGCGGCGATTGCCATACCGACAGCACTGGCGAACCCGGTCCCCAAGGGGCCGGTTGTCACTTCCACACCGGGTGTGTTACCTGCCTCCGGATGGCCGGGGGTCAGGCTGCCCCACTGGCGGAACTGACGCAGTTCCTCAAGCGGTAAGTCATGCTCGAATAGGTGCAGCAAAGAATACAGCAGCATGGAGCCATGCCCGGCCGACAAAATAAAGCGGTCGCGGCCCAACCAGTCCGGATTATCCGGATTAAACCGCATAAATTTACTCCACAAGGTAAAGGCAAAATCCGCACACCCCATCGGTAACCCCGGATGGCCGGACTCGGCACTCTGAACTGCATCACCGGCCAATAATCGAATTGTATCAATCGCTTTCTGTGTAACTTTATCTGTCGCCATATCATTATTCCCTTTTTGCTTCGTGTTCATATTCTCAGTCTGAATAATCAGGCTAGCCCTCGGTATCGGTAATTGTTCAACGTCCTAGCGCCGCAGCTCTGCGGCGCGCGGTAGCGCATCCGTAGCAACCTCTTGTCGGCTTGCTTCTCCTGCCTTTTCTCGTTATCGTTGTCGTAATCGTAGTCGTTCTTCTTCGCCAGCCGGATTCCCGGGAGCCGACCTCGATCACGATTACGACAACCGTTGCGCTTCGCTCCACTGCCAACGACAACGACGGGAATCCACCAAATCAAGCACCGCCAGGCGCTCAATCATCTCGTCTGCCAACCTTTACCGCTTTTTCAGCATTGCTTCGATGAACTGATCAATCTCACCGTTCAAAACAGCTTCGGGATTTGAGGTCTCCACTTCTGTGCGCAGATCTTTCACCATCTGGTAAGGGTGCAACACATACGAACGAATCTGACTACCCCAGGCGTTCTCCGATTTCTGCTGGTCAACGGCGGCTTTCTCCTGCCGTTGCTTTTCCACCTCACGCTCATATAACCGGGCGCGTAGAAGCTTCATTGCCGTCGCTTTGTTTTTATGCTGTGATCGTTCATTCTGACAGCTGACCATGATCCCGGTGGGGTTGTGGGTAATACGCACGGCGCTGTCAGTTTTGTTTACATGCTGCCCGCCAGCCCCGCTGCTGCGGTAGGTGTCAATCCGCAAGTCGCCTTCATCGATTTCCACATCAATATCATCTTCAATCTCAGCCACTACGTCAACCGCGGCAAAAGAAGTATGCCGACGCTTATTGCTGTCGAATGGCGATATTCGAACCAGGCGGTGTACACCGCGTTCATTTTTCAGATAGCCGTATGAGAACTCACCTGTGACGTGCATTGTGGCACTTTTAATCCCAGCCTCATCACCGGGCTGATAATCAACCACCTCGGTAGCATAACCGTTACGCTCCGCCCAGTGCGAATACATGCGCCACAGCATCTCAGCCCAGTCGCATGATTCCGTTCCGCCAGCCCCGGCATGTACAGCTAGGAAAGCATTATTGGGATCTTGCCGGTCGGACAGGAAACTGACCATTTCCAACCGCTCAAGCTTTTGCCTAATCCGCCGCCACGCGTCATCAGCTTCAGCCCGCATATCAGGATCTTCGCCTTCATCTTCGATCAACTCGGCTAAAGCACTGAAATCGCCTATCTCCGTTTCCAGCGCAGTGAACGGGTCGATAATATTTTTGACCCGACTCAGCTCGCCCACCGTCGCCTGGGCATTCTCCTTGTCATCCCAAAAACTCGGATCAGTCATCCGCTGCTCCAGTTCTTGGCGTTTCTCTACACGTGCAGGAACGTCAAAGATACCCCCGGAGGTTTTCCAGACGTTCTTCGGCTTCCCGGGTATATTGTTTTATATCTTCCAGTGTCATCATCCGCAGTATTCCGGTAATATATTTCGATTCTCTATTATTATTTAAGGAAAATAGATCTTCAAAAGCATAGACCGATTTTGTCGATTTTCAAACGTCGCATTATTGCCGAACTGTGTTATTTTTCTACAGCGATAGGCGAGCTCTACTTCAACGCCATGCACAGATTTACAAACGTTGAACGTTTACACCAACATACGGAGTGATTATTAAAAATGTTAAAATCAATATTGAAGTTCATAACCTGCTTGGGCTTGCTTGCCTCAAGCACCACCTTGACGACGCCGGCGACCAATGCCGCAGGATACGCGGACGGACTGGCCGCGGTGGTCGGGGATGAGGCAATAACGGTCTATGACGTCGTCAAACGCTCCCGGTCGCGCGAAAAAAACCTGCGTGAGCAACTCAGTGATGAAGCGTTGAAAGAGCAGATCCAGCAAGTCCGCAAAGAAACAGCCCGGCAAATGGTTAATGAAAAATTGCTCTTTCTCGAGGCTCAAAAGCGCGACCTGCAGTTGCCGCAAAAGTTTATCAATGAAAGGCTGGATCGAATTGTTGTTTCACAAGCCGGCGGCAGTTATGAAAAGTTTAAGCAAATGCTGAGTACGCAAAACATGACGCTGGCTGATTATCGCCAAAAACTGACACAACGCCTGACCGCCCAGGTACTGGTCGATCAGTTTGTCCGGCGCCAAGTCAATGTCACCCGCCAGGACGTGAAGCGGTATTATGAAAAAAACCGGGAAGATTTTCGGAAAAAGGGTAGCCTGCACCTGCGAGTGATATTTCTGCGCAAAGACGAATCCAACCCGGAAGCTGTCACCGAAGAAGCTCAATCCATTATACAGGCCCTTGAAGAAGGCGCTGATTTTGCCGAGCTGGCCGAACAGCATTCCGATGATCCCGGCAGTGCAGCTAAAGGCGGCGACCTGGGCTGGATCAAAACCGATACCGGGCGCAAGGCTTTCGTAAAAGCTGCTCAAGAACTGGAAGCAGGGGAAGTCGCAGAACCGGTCGAGCAACCGGAAGGGGTCTATATCCTCAAGCTCGTCGATGTCAAAGAAAGCAAAGCCCCAGTGCTGAATGCGGAGCTACGCAAGAAAATCCGTAACCAGCTCGAAGAAAAGCGTTTCAGAGAACGTTACGACGAGTTCCTCAGCGACCTCCGCCAGCAATATTTTGTGAAGCTCTTTTACGAAGCGGAGTAAAAAGGGGGCGGGCGTAGCTCCGGCGTCCCCGCCGGAGTTTGCAGGCGATCGGTTCACCCTGCCGCGCCAATGCCACGCTGCAGGAAAGCCGACGAGACGTCGGCTCTAGTGCGCCTGCGAGCGTACACTGCCAGAGGGGTGCGAGTCCCCTCCAGGTATACACACTCCGGCCTGTAGCCGACTGTAACTGCGTCGCCGCAAGGCGGGGTGGGAAGCAACAGAAGGCGAATGTGCGGTCCGTAGTAAAGCGAACACGTTTCGGCCGGGCATTGTGACGAGTCTGCTAGAAAGTGATGAAGTCTAAAATCGCTGGTTAGCGATATACCTGCCACGCTGAAGGGTTGTGTATAAAAGCGATGACAGGACAATGTCAGGTGGTTGGTGACGGAACGTACTGAAGGCAGTGTGACGTTAAGTAGGGATAGCTGTTCGGGCAGGGCGGACATAAGTCCGACCGGACAGCAGTCAGAGCGCTCATAGTAGCTGAGAAGCGGATGAGAATTCGTGGAGTCAAGGAGCGCAGGAAAGTGGAATGCAGGACGAACAGACAGACAGAAGGAGTATCCGCGATAGTGTCCAATGAGGCTAAACAAGTGGAAGAAGCACCTCTCTGGTTGCGTACCCGCCTCCGGGAGGTCGCCGAACCGTGTGTCTGGACGGAACGCATGCTGACCGCCCTCGTTGAGGGTGTGAAAAGACCATCAGCGTTGGCCAAATTCTTATTTCGCAAACCATGGGCTGTTCTCCCTGAAGCAAGCCTATGAGTTAAGACGTCAGTCACTGATACGTGAAACCCACTGACCGGAGAGCCGGATGCGGGAGAACCGCACGTCCGGTTCGGAGGGAGGGGCGGCGTCCAAAGCGTCGTCCCTACCTCTATCGTAGCTCCGCCGTCCCCGTCGGAGTTGAGGCGGTTGAGCGTTTGAGGTTGCCTGTGCATGAAAGCCGACGGGGACGTCGGCTCTACGTAGCTCCGCCGTCCCCGTCGGAGTTGAGGCGGTTGAGCGTTTGAGGTTGCCTGCGCATGAAAGCCGACGGGGACGTCGGCTCTACGTAGCTCCGACGTCCCCGTCGGAGTTGAAGCGGGGTTGTTTCGGGGGGGGGGGGGGGTTGTGTTTGGTAGCTCCTCTTAC
>JAWOEV010000089.1:0-18291 GCA_046482565.1 Lentisphaeria bacterium
ACATCAGTCAACTGGAGTTCTATTCTTACTACGGTGTGGACAAGTGTATTGACGCTTTCGATAATCCGTATGAGTACAGATGTCCGGGGGAAAACAATCCCAAGGCTTTTGATCTCAGGTCCATAGGTCCTGATAATTTGGAAGATACTGAGGACGATATCACTAACTGGCAGCGCAACTGATATTTAATAGAAAAGGAAAGTGAAATGGCTACGTTTACCGACATCCCTAAGATTGAGTATGAAGGCCCCCAATCCGACAACCCCTTGGCCTTTAAAGTCTACAACCCCGAAGAAGCCGTGTTCGGAAAAACCATGCGTGAGCATTTGCGTTTCTCAGTGGCTTACTGGCATACATTCTGCGGTGATGGCTCTGACCCTTTCGGTGGTGGCAGTATGGTTCGGCCATGGGATGTAGCCGACCAAGCTGTTAAAGCCGCGGAAGATAAAATGGCAGCCGCCTTTGAGCTTTTCACCAAACTCGGGGTGGATTACTATTGTTTCCATGACCGCGACCTCGTCTCAGAAGCTGATACTCTGAAAGAAACTAACGAGCGTCTTGATCACATCGTGAATTTGGCAAAGCAGTACCAGAAAGACACCGGCGTCAAGTTGCTTTGGAACACTTCGAATGCCTTCAGTCATCGCCGTTTCACCAATGGTGCGGCGACGAACCCTGATGCGGATGTATTTGCATACGCCGCTTCCCAGGTCAAGAAAATGCTCGAAGTCGGCCGGGAATTGGGCGCTGAAAACTATGTTTTCTGGGGTGGGCGTGAAGGGTATGAAACTTTGCTTAATACTGACATGAAGCGCGAGCAGGAGCATCTCGCCCGTTTCCTGCATATGGCGGTTGATTACGCCGACAAGATCGGATTCAAACCGCAATTTCTCATTGAGCCGAAACCTAAGGAACCGACCAAGCATCAGTATGATTTCGATGCCGCGACCGTTATCAGTTTTCTGAAAACTTACGGTCTGGAAGATCGCTTTAAACTCAATGTCGAAGCCAATCATGCCACCCTGGCTGGCCATACCTTTGACCATGACCTGACGGTTGCGTCGATCAACGGCATGCTCGGCAGTGTCGATGCCAACCAAGGCGATATGCTGCTCGGTTGGGATACCGATCAGTTTCCGGTTGACCTGTACAGTGCCACCAAAGCTATGATGGTTATACTTAAGCAGGGGGGGCTCGGCAGCGGCGGTCTGAATTTTGATGCCAAGCTCCGGCGTCCATCGACTGATCTCGAAGACCTTTTCCATGCCCATATAGGTGCTATGGACTCTTTCGCTTACGGGCTGAAAGTGGCGTCCCGCATTATTGAAGACGGAGTACTGGATCAGAAGCTGGCGGAGCGCTACGCGTCGTATGATTCCGGTATCGGCGCTAAGATTGAAAGCGGCGCTATCGGCTTTGAAGAGCTGGAAAAATACACCCTCGAAAACGGTGAACCGAAAATGCGCAGCGGCAAGCAGGAGTTGTTGGAAAATATTCTCAACCAGTACATTACCCATGGATAATTACAGACCATTAAATCGCGAAGAAGTCAGACGGGCGGTCGAACGCCAGGGCGGTGTTTCCCGCCTTCCACTTTGCCGTGCCAAGTGGTGGGGGGAAGGGCTGACAGACCAATACGGGGATCAGCTTAACCAGTTTGACAATATTCCAGAGGACGTGATACAGGTCTTCGTGCCGAACCCGGTTTGGCCGGAGCGGATGAATCTATCCTGGAAATGGAAGCAGGACGGGGCGCATGACGCGCGGATCGTCCTTGACGACTGGGCGAAGCTTGACGAATTCATCGAAAAACTCCCCGATCCGCATACCATGGCCGAGTACGCCGAGGCCGCAGCCAAAATTAAGGAAGCAAAAAAGCAGGACCGTTATGTCCAGCTCGGTTGGTGGAACTTCTTCTTCGAAAAGCCATGGGGTCTGCGAGGCATGGAAAATCTGCTCTGTGATTTCTATGTCGAGCCGGAGAACCTGAAACGCCTCTATGAGGCGATGTGCGATCAGTATTGCCGGACCATCGACGCTATTTGCGAACTATGCAAGCCGGACGGATTCTGGACCAGTGACGACTTGGGGCATCAGGCCGGACCGATGATGGGGCCGGACGTCTTCCATGAACAAATATTTCCGTTTTATAAACGTTTTGCCTCAAAACTTTACGAACACAATATGCATTTCTGGCTGCACAGTTGCGGTAACAACACAGAATTGCTGGACGACCTGATCGAGGCCGGGGTGGATGTATTTCATCCGGTTCAGAAACATACAATGGACGAGGAAAAAACAGTCGAACGCTTCGGCGATCGTATCACTTTCCTGGCGGGCATTGATGTCCAGCATACACTTCAGGAGAAAGACCCGGCGGGTGTGCGTGAAGAAGTCCGTTTCCTGATCGATACCTTCGATCAGCCGGATGGCGGCCTGTGCATCGCCGCCGGCAACGGCATCGTCAGCGGCACCCCAATCGAAAATATTGAAGCATTTCTTGAAGAAGCGCTGGAATACGGGCAGCGCCACCGGGCCCGGTTTTCCTGATAAACAATGATGTTAGTAAAACAAAAAGTTGATGACACACAGGACCGGGTGCGCCAGTGGCGTATGAGGGGTGATACTGTTGCCCTGGTCCCTACCATGGGATATTTGCATGAGGGACATCTCTCTTTGGTCCGTCTAGCGAAGGAAAAAGCGGACCGGGTGGTAGTAAGCATTTTCGTTAATCCCGCGCAGTTCGGTCCGCAGGAAGATTTTGCGGCATATCCGCGTGATTTTCAGCGTGATGAAGAACTTTGTCGTGAGGCCGGTGTGGACATGGTTTTTTATCCGAATGCTGATGAATTATACCCGAATAATTATTCTACATGGGTAGAGGAAACAGAGTTGTCCAGACTGCTCTGCGGTGCCGCGCGTCCCGGGCATTTCAGGGGGGTTGTCACGGTCGTGACTAAGTTATTCAATATCTGCCTGCCGGATATTGCCGTTTTCGGCCAAAAAGATGCTCAGCAGGCGCTGGTCATAAAGCGTATGACCCGGGACCTTAATTTCCCGATAGAGATTGTGGTCGGGCCGATCATCCGAGAGCCGGACGGATTGGCCGTCAGTTCAAGAAATAGTTATTTGTCAGAGTCCGAAAGAAAACGGGCCTTGGCCCTGTCTAAAGGGCTGACCGAAGCTCAGAAAGCCTTTAAAAAAGGGCAAAAAGAAGCTCTTATGCTGCGGGATAAAGTCAAGGCAGAATTGCTCACGGCAAAGGCCGAGATCGACTATGTCGAATGTGTCAGTCGTGAAACGTTGCAACCTTTGACGTATGTCGATGAGCCGGCGCTGCTGGCGGTTGCCGCATACGTCGGCAAGGTACGATTGATAGACAACTGCTTTCTGTATATAAGAATGGAAAATTTTAACCATGGTTACCCGTAAAGAACTCTGTAATTTTCTGGATGAATTGCTCGATACAAAGAACTGTGAGGATGTTTCGAATAACGGTCTTCAGGTTGAAGGGGCGCAGGAAATTAAGCGGGTGGTTTTCGGCGTGGATGCCTGTATGGCCTTGTTTGAGAAAGCCGCGGAAGTCAGGGCTGATTTTGTTTTTGTCCACCACGGTTTAAGCTGGAAGGACAGTTTGAAATACCTAACCGGGTTAAACGCGCGTCGGGTTGGTTGCCTTTTTGACCACAATATTTCTCTTTATGCAGCTCATCTTCCTTTGGACCGGCATGAAATTCACGGCCATAACAAGTGCATATCCGACAAGCTGGGCCTGCTGAATGTTGTACCTTATTTTGAATATAATGGCGTGACCATCGGCTTTCGCGGCGAGTTGCCGCAAGAACTTGAACTTGATCGGTTGACCGCTTTGGTAAACAAGTTATTGCAGGCCGATGCGCGTTCGGTTAAGGCTCGGAATGCCCCGGTCAAAAGTGTGGGGATTGTTTCGGGCGGTGCGGCTGATGCCGTTGAAGAGTCCGCCCTTTTGGGGCTTGATTGTTTTATAACGGGTGAAATGGACCACGCTCACTATCATGCGGCTCTGGAAAGCGGTATTGATGTAATAAGTGCCGGGCACTACCGGACTGAGGTCCCGGGCGTTAAGGCTGTGATGGAACTCTTGTCTGAACGCTTCAATATAGAATGTGACTTTGTTGACATCCCCACCGGTTTCTGAAGTTCGTTTGAACCTATAACGCCGGTTTACAACTCTTTGAGCAACCTCGGGAGAATGTCCCCAGTGTCCCCTACAACTGCCACATCGGCGTAATCGAATATAGGGGCATCCGGGTCACGGTTTATAGCAATAATCCGCGTTGCATTCTGCATGCCGACCAAGTGCTGAACAGCACCGGATATCCCGCAGGCAATGTAAGTGTCGGGCTGGACAGTGGTTCCGGTTTGGCCGATCTGATGCGAATAGTCGATCCACCCGGCATCCACCGCGGCTCGGCTGGCGCCCAGGGCTCCGCCCAGTACATCCGCCAGTTTAGCCACCATTTTCACGCCCTCCGGACCGCCGACTCCTTTGCCAGCCGAAACAATTACGTCAGCCTCGCGTATATCTTCTCCTTTGCGATCGGTCGATTGCGAGCCGAGCCATCGCAAGGCCGAATTCAGTTCTTCCGGATTTACTTTGACATTATGAATCTTACCACTTCTTTGCGACTGCGGCGGAGGTATCGGCATGACCCCCGGCCGGACGGTCGCCATTTGGGGGCGATGTTGTTCGCAGGTAATGGTCGCCAGTAAATTGCCGCCGAAGGCCGGCCTGGTCTGCATCAACAGCCCTGTCTCTGAATCAATTCGAAGCTCAGTACAGTCAGCCGTGAGGCCGGTATGCAGCATTACGGCAAGGCGGGGAAGTAGCGCTCGTCCTATCGCCGTTGCGCCGCCCAGCACTATTTCCGGCTTGTATTTGCGGATGATTTTGGCGGCTATTGTGGCGTAGGGTTCGTCCTTGTAGTTTGCCAAGCGTTCATTGTCTGCTAGGAAAACTTCGTCAGCGCCGTGACTGATCAGGTTGGCGGGGAGTTCCTGCAGGTTGCAACCGGGCAGTACTGCACCGACCTTTACGCCAAGGTCGTCAGCTAATTTCCGGGCGAGCCCCAGCAACTCAAATGAGACCGTGGCTATCTTATTCTCGTACTGTTCGCATATTACCCACACATCACCGCGGCCGGTAGTAATCTTCCTCTCGGTTACGGAATAGTTAATGGCCCCGGGAGCTTTGCATACCGAAGCACAGGCACCGCACATTGTACACTTAGCATAGTCAATTACGGCGTGGGTTTCGCGGACAGTAATGGCGCTGAAAGGGCAGGCTCGGGCGCACAGCCCACAACCGGTGCAATGCTTTTCAATAATCTGGATATTCGCACGGGTCATTTCAGTTTGGCGCGAATGTCGGCAGCATTGCCAGGTTCATGGCGTAATGCTGACCACCAGTAACGCGAGGCTATGAGGTCGTAGCCGTTGGCGGCGTATATATCGCCTGCGTGGTCGAGAGCCACGGGGTCAGAGGGTAAATCAGGTTGGCGCAGCGCCTTGTTTATCTCCGCAAGCGCTTCTTTAAACCTTCCCTGGCGGTAATAAACCCAGGCCAGGCTGTCAAGATAGGCGCCGGAATTGGGGTCCTTTTCAAGCGCCTGTTTTATGAGCATTTCAGCTTCCTTTAAATTACGGTTGTGGTCTGCCATGACATAACCGAGGAAGTTGGTGACCACCGGATTGTCTGGGGCTTGATCCAGGGCTTTGCGGGCAGTGGCCACCGCTTTGTCGATATTACCGGTTTCTTCATACAGTGTCGCTCGGTATAGATAATAATCAACCTTAAGGAAATTTTGCTGCTTTTGTGTTTTTGCTTTCTTTACGGCTCTATCCAGCCAGGCATCAGCTTCCTGCAGGTCGCCCAGTTGATAGTGCGCACGACTTATGAGGAGAAGGCTGTCGGGGGTCAATCCCTCTTCTCTGCTATTGAACAGCCTCAGAACTGCTTGCGGGGTGCCTTGATGCAGATATAAGTATGCCAGCGTTGAGCGCAGGCGCTTGGCGCGCGGCGCCATCTTTATCACTCTTTCGTAGCATTTGACAGCACCTTCAACGTTATTTAATGCCATAAAGCTTTGTCCCAGTTGAATCAATAAACGTGGATCTTTTATTGCTTTAATGTCGACCGAAGACAAGAGGCTGAGAGCTTTTCCGGATTCCCCCAGGGCTTGGTAATAGTCGGCTGAACGAATATTGAGCAGAGGCCCCAGATCGGGGTAAGCATCCTGAGCTGTACTGAGCAGCTCAATGGCAACCCGGTTTTTGCCTAGCTCTGCGAAGACGTCTGCTAGCTTCATAAGGTCGGAAGGGGAGGGGGCTTTCCTGAGGATACTTTCAGCTTTTTCTGCGAAAACGAGAGCTTGGTCGTTGTGGTGCGCAATTTGGCGTTTACTTAAATCCGCGCCCTCAGGGTTTTCGGACAACGAGTTGTGAAATTCAGCCAGCGTGTAATAAGTAATAAATTGAGCTTGGAGAGAATCGATTTTACGGGCTTTGCGGAGAAGGTCGGACAGTTGGGCGTAATTCTTGTTATCCCAGTAAAGCGCTGCTAATTCACGCATTAGAAGCGGCTTATAGACCTTATTTTCGAGGAATGCATGCTCGAGCAAATCCACGGCCTGCTTGACCCTGCCTGTTTCGCGGTAGTTGTTTGCGACCAGTATCTGCAGGTAAACGGAGGACGGGTTTTGCCTAGCAATCGGGGTCAGCTTCTTGATCAGAGTTTCAGCGTCGTCCTCAATCAGCCAGCCCGCCGCTGCCTGTTCGAGGAGGTATCGTGAATCAGGATTGTGGCGTAAGGCTTCAACCAAATGGTGCTGGACTGTCGCAGTACGATTTTGTTCCTGTAACAAAAGAAAAAGTCCCCAGGCGTAGTGCGCAAGGGACTTACTTAAAGAGACCTGTTCTTTGTCCAGCAACAGATCCGGGGGGGGAGCAATTTTATTTTCTGGAGGTGAAGCTGAGAAAACCGGCATTGACACTCGGAAAAATAGAGTTGCCAGTGCCACGCCGATTATCGAACGCCAGTTCCTGCCGGTGAATTTCACAACACTCCCCCGTTAGAGTTCAACGGAATCGTTTATTTCTTTTTCGTTTTGTGACGCTGTGCTTTGATCTGTTTGCGTCGCTTATGCTTTGAAATCTTGCGAGAGCGTTTTTTCTTTACATTGCCCATTGCTGTCTCCTTATATTTGTAATTATTCGCCATCCGGTAACTGTTTTTAATATAGTTCGGCGCTAATATATTTCTATCCTATGAATAATCATACTCTTGACATACTTGAATACCCAGAGGCTTTGGCCCAGATTGCTGATTATGGCCATGGCACTTTGGTGCAGAATCGTCTTCAATCACTGCACCCCTGCAAACAAGAAAGGGACTTGGGGCCGCGGCAGTTATTTAATTCCGAGGTCCTGCAAGTTTATACTGAAGCGGGGGACGAGTGTCCGGTACTCGAACCGGTAGATTTATCTGAAATTATCACTCGCGTCCGGCCGGCTGGTGCTGTTTTGGGCGATGATGATTTATGTAAATGTCGCGAAAGCCTTCACCATGCAAGAAGGCTGGCACAATTTCTCAGACGCAAAGATTGGCAACGGTATTCATCAATCAGTAAAATATGTAACGCAATCAGGCCGCAGGAAGATTTACGCAAACGGCTGGATGCGACTTTTGATGAAGACGGGGTTTTGCTTGACAATGCCAGCCCTGAGCTGGCGCGAATTCGTAAACAGATTGGTGGCGTAGAAAATGATATTCGACGCCGGTTAAATGGTTTACTCAGGGACAGTAATCTCAAAACTGTTTTACAGGATAATTATGTTACCGTCCGTAACCGGCGTTATGTACTACCGGTTAAGCGTGACGTCCAAGCAAAATTATCTGGTGTGGTGCATGATCATTCCGACAGCGGCCAAACCCTCTTTATTGAACCAGCCTCCATTTTACCTCTCGGCAATGCACTGTCAGATTTATACGCTGATTATGATGATGAATGTCGGCGTATCCGGGCCGCACTAAGTGATCATATTCGGCAACATTACCAGGATTTGGCTGCCAATCAGGAAGCCGTTGTTGCTTTCAGTGTTGCTCTGGCCGTTGCCCGCTGGGCCGTCGAGTATGAGTGTGTAATTCCTGAGTTCGATGCGGCAATGGATTTGCGCAATGCCAGACATCCGCTTTTACAGGAAAAGCTGGCGGCGGACGCGGAGGATGAGAATCAATTAGTTCCGCTCGACCTCCGGTTGAGTAGTGACTGTAAGGCGCTGGTTATTACCGGTAGTAACAGTGGCGGCAAAACTGTTGCCATGAAAACGGCCGGCCTGCTTACACTTTTGGCGCAGTCCGGTCTGCCGGCACCGGTTGCAGAAGGCAGTCGGTTTGTCTTTTTTCAAAATATCTTCGCGGACATCGGCGATGAGCAGTCACTGACAGAAAATCTAAGTACCTTTACCGGTCACATGCAAAGGGTTGGTGAAATATGCCGGGCTGTGGAAAATTCCGAGGAAGGTAAGGCGTTGATAATTCTCGATGAGCTTGGTACCGGAACGGACCCTCTGGAGGGAGGGGCTTTGGCATGCGCAATTTTGGAAAGGCTTGTTGACGCCGACTGCCTGACGCTGGCCACTACACATTTAGGCGTGGTTAAAACATTTGTCCATGAAAACCCGGTTATGGTCAATGCATCAGTGCGTTTTAATACCGAAACTCTTGAACCGGAGTATGCGGTAAAAATAGGTCAACCGGGGGCAAGTCATGCTTTGAATATTGCCAAGCGCGCCGGGTTGCCGATCTCAATTCTGGACAAGGCCGGGAAATTTATGGGCACTGATGAGTTTCGGTTGGAGCAGTTGCTTGACGAGCTTGAAGAGAAACGACGACAAGCGGTTGAGCAAAATGAACAAGCGCGTAATAGTCTGGCGGAGGCAACTCGTAATCGCGAGGAGTTGGAAGCTGAACTTAAGGAGTTAAAGCGCGAGAGACGCAGTGTCATCCATGAGGCTTATGAAGAGGCCGGTCGTATTATTGAGGAAACGAGGCGGCGAACCGAACGCTTAATCGCCGGGTTGCAAAATTCTGACCCGGAACTTCGCAATGAGGCTGGGAAAAAGGCCAAGAAAGAGGTTGAGGCTCATGCTACGACGGTTGAAGAAAAGCGCCGGGAAACAAAACTTCGCCCCGTTCGGCCCCTAGCACGGGAACAACTGGTGCCTGGCTGCGAGGTATGGGTGCAAAAGTTGCAAACTAATGGTCTGCTTGCCTCTATCGGCGGCAACGGCAAGAGGGCTCGCGTCAAAGTCGGACAGCTGGAATTCGAAGTGCCCACGGATGAACTTGGCAAGCCCCAAAAATCAGACGATAAACCGAAGCCCAATGAACCCCGGGTTTCAGTAAGCCGTCCTAAAGCCGGGAAAAAGGTTTCTAATGAAATAAACCTGATCGGGACGAGGGTTGCCGAAGCCTTGCCCCGCCTGGAGCAGTTTCTTGATGAGGCCATGCTGGCGGGGTTGGAAGAAATCCGGGTGGTGCACGGTTTTGGTACAGGGCAATTGCAAAAAGCTGTTCATGAGTATCTGAAGAGCGTGTCATTTGTTCGGGACTTCCAACTGGGAGATGCGGAAAAAGATCCCGGGGGGGGTGGCGTGACGAAGGTTATACTAAAATAAGTTTAAATCCTGCGTTTCCTCGAGCTCGCCGCAGTGCACTTGCACAGTTGGCGAATGCGGGGAAACACATTATTTACGCATCTCGTTCATGCAAAATCTGGGCTATTTACCTGCCTTTTTCCCGGGTATGTAAAAACGCGGCCATCCGCATATCATCTTCTTTTATCTGATTGTTGAACCAGCCGATGAGCAGGGCTTGCAAGTGTTTGCTTGTGTCGCGGATATTTAGTTTCTCAGTTTGTAGTTGGCGGGTAAAAGCGTCGAGCCGTGCCTTAAACTGATTGTGTTTTTCGGTGTGCTCTTCGCTATCCGGGTATCCTTCCAATTCCATCAAATATTCTTCAGTGTCAAAATTGTCGACGGCGTATTCATGCGTTTGCTGCAGGATTTGCGCAACGATCTCCATGTCGGGGTACTTCTTCCGACATTGTTCCATCAGTTTATCGACGGCATCAAAATATTTCTCGTGCTGATGGTCGATTAGAGTAATATTGGTTTTAACCGCTTCTCGTTCTAGTGTCATAGCTATTGACTCCTTTTGCCCAGCCCTTCCGCGAAAAAACAGTTCGTATATATTTGAGCACAACCTTGACAAGTTTCTCAGCAGTACAAATGCGGGGTGCTATCCCTTTTAAAAGATCTCGCGCCCAGGCTCTATCTCCGTTTACCGCGGCGTTGTTTGACTTTGGCTGGCTTGGGTTTTTCCAGATGTAGTGCATACCACAATTCCCCGAGTCCGGCGTTGGAGAATTGTCGGGTCTTGCCGTTTACGAGGTGATTCCAGTTTTGTTCCAGAACCTCATTATCGGTTTTATCGCGACCTTCGTTCAGTGCTGAGATTGCTTCGTCGATCCTGTCTTGTTTGATAAGTATCCAAGAGTACAGGCCGTAAATGATAGCGCCCTGTTCGTTTTTGAATCGTTTCTTGCCTTTTTTATAGAGCTTTTCAACTTCTTCCATATTATCTTTTTTATATTGACGCGTCATTTTCATCGCGACCGTCATCGGATCCATGTTCAGGCTGTTTTGTAAATATTCATCCGCCTTATCGAAGTCTTTTATCTGATAGGCCAGTTGGCCCCGCATAGTGTCCAGTTGCTTCTTGACAAACAAGTTCCACTTGCACAATCCCTCGGCTTCCTCCAAGTGAGTCAGTGCTTCGCGTATAGCTCCCTCCTGCTGTTTCTCCAGCTGCTTTTGTAAGCCCTTGGCCGAGGTCATGCCCCGGTTTTGAAGCTGATTCATTTTGCGCTGTATAGCTGCTTGCGACTGTTGTATTTCGTTTTGCACACGGTTGACAATTTTTTGCAGACGGCGCCTGACCCACAGATTAAGCAATAAAGTAAGTACTGCGAAACCGATCACGCCGCAAACGACCGGCCAGACAATGCCTCCGATAAAAGCGCTTGCTATAAGGCCAGCGATAATCGCGCCGGCAATTCCCACTAAAACCGCAACCATAATCATTTTCTCCCATACTGTTGTTCTCAGACCAAACTCTGACGGCAATAATTGCCGAAGCTGGTAAGTTAAGTAATAATAAGTAAACACAAAATATAACGTGTTTTAATGGTGTTTGCCATGTTATGTTATGAATCGAAAGAAGTGGACGATTAAGTAGTAGGTCAGGCTGGGAAATATAGACAATGCGACGCAGGCATCCGTTCAAAAATTCAATTGCAGAAAAGGAGGGGCTTTCCCTTTCCCGAATAGTACTTTTTGTGCTTGTGGCGTTGGCTCTTTATGGCGTTTACCGAATTATTGAACCGTTTATTGCGCCCATTATCCTGGCTCTGTTCCTGGTAATCATATTTTACCCGCTTTTTAAAACCTTTAAGAAATGGGGCACCGGATGAGGAACATTTTAATATCGGGGTCCAACTGGTTGAGTGGAGCAAAGTAGCCGTGGAATTTTTCGGGAAGCACTTTCTGACATTGGTTTCACAGACTTGGCTCATATTTATGAATTTTTTCATCATGTTTTTCATCATGTTTTATGCTTTCCGGGACGGTAAAAAAATGCGTGCCTATATGATGCAGGCAGTTCCTTTGTCCAAGTCTCATGAACGCCTGATTGCTGATCGTGTCCGTTATGTATCACGCGCTGTTCTGCTTGGGGTTTTGATGACGGCTTCAGTGCAGGCAGTTATTGCGATGGCAGGCTTCAAGATAGCAGGGGTGCCGGCCTTGTTCTGGGGAGTAATGCTCGGCGTTGCTTCGTTGGTGCCGATTATTGGGACGACGCTGGTATGGGCGCCAATCTGCCTTTATCTGTTTGCCGTCGGCGATATATGGCAGGGAGTTTTTCTCTTGATCTGGTGCGGTGTCGGGGTTACTTCGGTAGATAATTTTCTGCGGCCCTATTTTATGCAGGGCAGGTCAGGAATGTCGACCATTGTCCTGTTTCTGGCGTTATTCGGTGGGATTAGACTGTTTGGGCCGATAGGTATTCTTTACGGTCCGATGATTTTTGGCCTGTGTGCGGTGATTATCTATATTTACCGAGTCGATAATGCCAAGGTTCTTACCCAGTTGGAGAACTTGTAGGTCCTTCTCCTCGGAAAAGTCGACATATCACCGCAAGAGGCGAGAGAGGTCGCTGGCGCTCCTCCATCCGGTTCAGGCGGAGTGCGAGACCTTTTCACGTGGCGTCCAACTCAAGGCCGGAACGGCGACGCGGAGAACGGTTCCGTTATAAATCCACCTTTTTGTCCTTCGGCTCACTGTCAGCAGGGTCGGCTACCATTTCCACTTGTTGCATCCAGGCCAAATCGGAAAGTATGCGGAGGGCTTCTTCCAGAACAAGATCGTCATTCACTTCACTAATTGCCTTATCTGTTTTGGCATTTTCGTCATCTTGACTTTTTTCTTCAGAATCATATGGTGAACTTCTGATTGTCTGTTCCCTGATTTCTTCAAGCCACTGCTCTTCTTCTTTATGCATTTTTCGGCGTTTTTCGAGGTTAAGCGGTAAGGTTTTGCGTTGTTTTATGCGGGCAAACCTTTTGACTGATTCTTGCAGCTTTAAATATTGCTGATTACTCTCAAGCCTTTCCTGCGCAGCCTTCTTAAGTGCTGGTATAAACGGTCGCACGTCAAAGCTGGACTCGATATCAAGTGCTTTGATCTGGTCCCATGCCAAGGCATTTTCCATGGATGCCTCGCCAAGTTCCATCTGCTCCAAAAAGGAGGGAAACTGGATGTCGGCAGGGACGCCGCGCCGCTGGGTTGAATCGCCATTGGCTCGGTAGAATTTGGCAACCGTGAATTTAAGCGAACCAAATTCGGTGTCGGCAAACTTGGGAATATTGCGCATAAAGCGATTTAATCCGAAAACAGTTTGAACCGTTCCCTTGCCGTGTGTAGAACTTCCCCCGAGGATGACGGCCCGGTGATGATCTTTAAGCGCGGCTGCGACAATTTCACTGGCGGAAGCACTGAGGCGATCAACCAAGACAATAACCGGCCCTTCATATACAATTTCAGCATTCGGATCAGGATAGACCTTTGTCTTGCCGAACGAGTTGCGGACTTGGACTACGGGACCTGACCGGAAGAAAAAACCGGCTATTTTGATGGCTTCTTCCAACCCCCCCCCGCCGTTTCCGCGTAAATCCAGAACCAGTCCATCAATTTCTCCATTCTGCGCTTCCACAAGCATTTCTTTGACGTCTTGACTGGCGCGTTTGTAATCTTTTTCCCCTTCGCGTTTGCTTTTGAAATCTGCATAAAATGAGGGGAGCGTCAGAACCATGAAACGATCATCTCGGGGATTTTGGCTAACGTCAGCCGCCTTTTCCGTTTCCGTGACAGTCGCGTTGTTTGCGCGCGAGTGAAACTTCGGAGTCCTGATTTCCGCTTTTGCTTCCTGCGCTTTCAGTTCTACTTTGTCGCGAACTATGTCGATTTTAGTCGGGACGCCGCTCAGGCCCTGATCAGCGGGCAATACGGTTAGATAAACGGTTGAATCCTTGGGGCCGCGAATCATTTGTACTACTTTACGCAACGGCATGTTTATGACATCCACCGGTTCCTCGCCCTTCTGTCGGACAGCCACGATCCGGTCGCCTTCCTGCAGGGCACCGTCTTTATCGGCGGGGCCGCCGGGGACGATATTGACAATTTTGACATACCCCTGCTCAGTGCTTAATACAGCGCCGATACCTTCCAGGGACAAGCTCATATTGATGTCAAAGTCTTCTTCAGTGGCCGGTGCCATATAGGTTGAGTGGGGATCGTAGACGTGGGCAAGGCTGCCAAGGAACATTTCAACAATGTCAATACTGTCATTTTCCTGCAAATAATGCAGATAGCGTTCCTGCATCTTCAGGGTTCGTTCTTCCGGGGAATCGTTGTTTTCGAACTGTTCCTCTGAAGTTTGGTCTTCAGCGGGCGTTTCGTTTTTCTGAGATTTACTTTTTTTGGGCTCGGCTGCATCTTGTGCTGATTCGTCGGTCGGGGTTTCAGTTGCCTGTTCTTCTTTTTCCTGCATGAGCTTGAAAACGATGATTTGGTTTTTGAGTTGGTTATTCCAGATGTTATCAAGTTCTTCAGGCGTTTCAGCCCATGGCGCTTTACTGCGATCAATAAGGATATTGCTGTCAACTGTAAAATCGAAAGGTTTTTGCAACCGTTTTCGGCTGTATTCCACGCGTTCATTCACCCGTTGTAGAAGCCGTTCATACATGGCAAAGGCAATTGAAAGGTCACCGCGACGCAGATAATCGTCAATTTTGTTTTTCTTACGTCCGAATTCGATGACATCTGACTTAAGAAAAAACCGGTGGTTAGGGTCCAGTGTATTGAGATATTTCCGGTAGACTTGTCCAGCCACATCATCGTCCAGCTTTTGCCTAGTATAGTGTTGGCTGGTCATCAGTTGGGTTACAATGCGGGGCAGGAAAGATTCGTACGGTTTCGGTTCCGGAACAGCAACTGCGGAAAGACTGAACAGCGCAGTTGCCAAGCCGACAACAAACGTATGCCTGCACACAAATAACGAAGGTGAATATTGCTTTCGACGACTTTTTTTGGCGGGCTTCACAAATAATTACTCCAAGCTGAAGTTTTGTTTTTTTATTTAAGCTGATGATTGTTTGACACGTTATTCGGGGAATGTTTCCCGTTTTCCTTTGCGTCATTAATCTTCGACAATCAGAGATCGAACCGGGACGTTGCCCAGTGCTTTACGGCCTTTCAGAAAACCGAGCTCAATGAGAAACTCGACGCCGGCGACTTTGCCGCCGCAGTCTTCAATAAGCTTGGCAGCCGCACCGGCGGTTCCGCCCGTTGCGAGAAGGTCATCGACAATAAGGATTTGCTGCCCGCCTTGAACGGCATCGGCGTGTATCTCAATGGCGTCAGTGCCGTATTCCAAGGCATATTCAGCCGAAATTATGTCCCATGGTAGCTTGCCTTTTTTGCGCAACGGGATGAACCCCACGTTCAAATTATAGGCAACGGCACCGCCCAGTATGAAACCCCGCGCATCTATGGCCGCCACGGCATCGATGTTTTTGTTTTCCCAGGGTGCTGTAATCAAATCGACAGCCTCTCTGAATAAAGCCGGATCACGGAGGAGGGGGGTTATATCCTTAAAAATAATACCGGGCTTCGGAAAATCCGGGATGTCACGCACTGCTTGTTTGAGATTTTCTGTAGGCATTTCGATTGTGCTCCTTTTAGCGTCGCTGATGCCGGCCGGCCGGGACAAAGCGAATTTCGTTTATGGCTTCCTCAGAATATTGCTTTACTCGTTTAAGTATCGATTCTGCGTGTACAGTTCTGAGTATATATAGCCAGGAGGGATTTTCCACTTCAATTTCCAGGCGCTTTTTCACCAATCGGCAGGGATGCGCTTTTTTTGCTATGTCAGCTCCTACTACGTCCGACCAGTTATCCATCAGCTCTTCCAGCAGAGCCTGGCGGCGCATGCCTATCGATTTCAAAACTTCGCCCATAGCAGTACTTATGTGTTCAGCCGAACGCTGGTGGTTGAGTATAAATTGCCGTCCGGCGGCGGGGCCTAACCAGTCGCGTATTGCCTGTTCCCGTCGGTGTTCGCGATACGAAGGATGGCGCCCGAAATGCTGGCGATGCCGGTTCTCATCACGGTCCAGCCACTTTTCAGGACCTTCTCCGGAATATCTTTTTTTTCCTTTTCCGTAAGTCATGTCTTATGGGGGCGGTTGCTGAGTAAGTCAGTCCTAAAGTGCGTAAACGTTATTTGCTGTTAGTAAACATACTGATTATAGTGCAAGAACAGTAAACCGTCTACCCGAAAAAAGATTGAATGAAGGAACGAGCGTGAGTAACAACATAGCAGACCGATTGAAGCAAGTAAGAGAGGATGTCGCGTCGATCGCGGAAGCGGCCGGCCGGAAAGCTGAAAATGTTAAGTTAGTGGCGGTCTCCAAAACCCGGCCGCTCTCAGCGGTGCAGGAGGCCTACGATGCCGGACAGCGCCTATTCGGTGAGAATCGTGTGCAGGAAATTGTCCAAAAAGCACCGGCTATGCCCGCTGATTGCGAATGGCACATGATCGGGCATTTGCAGCGCAACAAGGCCAAGTCCGCGATTGAATTTGCCGGTTGTATTCATTCCGTGGATTCAATGAAGCTCAGTAATCGAATCGAGCGTCTGGCCGCCGAGCGCGATCAAAGCATCCGGATATTGCTTGAAACAAATATGTCCGGCGAAGAAAGCAAGCAGGGAGTTTGCCCGGAGGCGATAAGGGACGTGCTGGAATCCGTTCTGGAGTGTGGTTATCTCAATTGTCAGGGATTGATGACTATGGCACCACTAGGTTGCGGGGAAGCTGAGTTGCGCCGGGTTTTCGGTGGCCTGCGTACTTTAAGGGATCAGCTTGCCAAGGAGTTCGGAGTCGCTTTGCCGGAACTGTCCATGGGCATGTCCGGTGATTACGAAGCTGCTATTCGGGAGGGGGCGACGCTGGTTCGTATTGGCACGGCGATTTTCGGGCCCCGGAAATAATGGCGGACTACTTTTAACCATGAGGTATCAAAACCGTAAAATGGGGCGCCGAATGTTGCTGGTCAGCGGCGGTATCCTGCTGAGCAAATGCCTGGGGCTGGCACGGGATATGGTTTTCGCCTATGTCTGGGGAACGAGCACGGTTCTGGCCGCTTTTATTTTGGCTTTTACGGTTCCCAATTTACTGCGGGCGCTGTTCGGTGAGGGGGCTTTTAATGCCGCGTTTGTACCACTCTTTAATGACAAACTGGAAACTGAATCCAGGCAGAGTGCCTGGGACTTTTCATCGCGCATACTGACGAGTACAGCACTTGTTCTGGTCCTGATTACCGCGGCACTTGTCGGCGGGACTTTATTAATCCGCCCGTTTGCCCCGAATGAACTCTCCAGGCTGACTCTGGAGCTTCTACCGTGGTTGCTTCCGTACGGTATACTTATCTGTTTGACTGCTGGCGTTGCCAGTATGCTTAACAGTATAGGGCGCTTCGGAGTGCCTGCATATGCCCAAGCTCTGTTGAATGTCTGCCTCATCGCCGCGGCGCTTGGTTTAGCGCCGCTTTTCGGCGTCAAGGATGATAGACAGATATATGCCCTGGTAATCGCTGTATTGGGAGCGGGCCTCTTGCAGCTTGCGGTTAACGCCTGGGCATGCAGACGATCCGGCTGGCGCTACCGCCTCCCTGCCAAATTACGATCCCCGGAAGTGACGCGTTTCACTGCACTTTTAACGCCGATATTAATCGGAACAGGGGTCGTACAGCTCAATGTTCTCGTGGATCGGATACTTGCCGGTTACCTGGGGGAGATCGCTACTACCACGCTTTATTACAGTCAGCGCCTTGTGTACCTGCCTGTCGGGCTGTTCGGCGTGGCGATGGGAACCGTCTGCCTCCCGGCCATGTCGCGGGCGTGGGCCAATCGAGACCGTGAAGGGGTTGCGGAAAGTCTCCGGTTTTCGCTTGAACAGGTGCTGTTCCTAGCGGTGCCGGCAGCCGTTGCCCTGGGGATTTTGCGGGTACCTATTATCCGCCTTTTGTTTGAGCGGGGCGATTTTTCGGCTGCCGGTACCTCGGAAACGGCTTGGACTCTTATGTTTTATATTGGTGGCATCCCCGCCTTTGCGGCGGCGAAAATCGCGACGACTCCCTTCCACGCCCGGCAGGATACGCGGACACCGGTCAAAGTCGCCGCCTTTTGTCTCTCGATTAATGTAATTTTAAATTTGATCCTTATGCAGTTTATTCGGCAGGGAGGACTGGCTTTGTCCACTGCCGTTGCATCCTGGATAAACGTGCTTATGCTGCTCTATTTTGCGCGCTCTTCTATAGGTAATTTGGGGTTGCGATTTGTTTTATCGCCGGTGGCGAAAATTACCGGGGCGGCGGCGCTTGCCGGACTCAGTATGCACTTCTGTCTGAGGGGGGTTGATATATTGGCGCTGTCGGGCTTTACCGGTAAGTTTATGGCGTGCGCAATTCCGCTTGTAGCGGGAGGGGTTATATATGTGATCGCAACTTTGCTGTTGGGTTGCAGTCACATTAAACAGATTTTGGGGAGGGGTTGAATAAAGTGGAAAAGATG
>JAWOEV010000094.1:0-5379 GCA_046482565.1 Lentisphaeria bacterium
CAATATTCGGGCTATCGGCCTTTCAGTAAACGTTGGGCGAATTTTTCAGGTAATCTTGCCGAGCGTATATCCTCGGCGGCTTTTTCATTATCATAAGCCACTCGGTGGATTTTAAATTCCCGGCTTTTCATGTCAAATACGGCATAGGCGGCATCGGGGTTTTTGTCTCGCGGCTGGCCGACGGAGCCGACATTGACTAGGCATTTTTCATGCGGCGGCAGAGCCATTTGAGAAAGGTGCATAATCTTTGGAAGGGAGCCGCGCTTGTGTAAGCCTAACAGCGGAACATGCGTGTGGCCGTGAAAAGTCACGCGGGTCTTTTGGAAAATAAAATTGGCGCAGGCCGCCTTCTGGTTTATGATGTAGGGCCAGGGGGGATAAAAAGCATGCGAAGCATGAATGAACTCCAGGCCGGCGTAATTACGCTGCATGGGGAGAGTGCCCACCCATTGTTTTTCCGCCTCCGTAAGCTGTTTGCGGGTCCAGCGAATCGAGTCGCCGACCTCCTTTCGCAGCTTGGCAAGCCGTTCGCTGTTGAGCATGAAATCATCATGATTACCGCGGACACAGGATATATTGTGCGTACGGACAATCTCAATGCAGGCCGCCGGATGTGCTCCATACCCGACCACATCGCCGCAGCACAGTATTTTCACACATTTATGCTGCTGTATATCTTCGAGCACAGCTTCCAGGGCGGCGCGGTTGCCGTGAATATCGCTGATGATACCTATGTGCATGGGTTACTCGTTTTTATAGTGATACGGCCGAAGAATTCCCGGCCGAAGACGTCGTTTAATCCGGGATCAATCACCCGCCACCGTATGCAGCGGTTCCTTGAAAGTAAGGGTTCTGTAGGGGAACGGGATTTCGATTCCGGCCTTATCCAGGTCGCGCTTGATTGCCGCCACTACTTCATCAATCGAACGCCGGGATTCCAGCGGTTTGGGATCGGTCCACCAGAGCACGTCGTAATTGATGCTTGAGCTGGCGAATTCACTGGCCAGAACATCTATATCACAGGATTTATCGACGCTCGGGCAACTCCGAACCGCATCCAGGATGACCTGCCGGGCGGCATCGACATTTTCGCCGTAGGCCACACCCGCGACTATTTGAACCCGGCGCTTTTTGGGATGCGTCAAGACATCTACGGGGTTTTTGAAAAGCATGGCATTCGGGATGACTACTATCTCGCCCGAAACTTTGCGGATATAGGTGTCGCGGATGGTGACATCAACCACCTTGCCCATCAGGCCGTTACACTCAATGAAATCACCGTTTTCGAAGGGAAAGCGCCAGAGGATCAGAATGCCGGCAAAAAAGTTTTCAAATATATCCTTGAAAGCAAAGCCGATGGCAACCGAACCCAGCCCCAGGCCGGCCAGTGCATTGCCCGCGGTCATGCCGGGAAATATGACCATTGCCGCCAGCAGGATGCCCGTAATCCAGATGCCGATAAGGGCCAGCCGCGTCATCAGTTGCTGTAATGATTCGCGCATCTGGAAGCGTCCTAAAATGCGGTTCGCGAATTTCTTGAAAATGCGCCCCGCAATATAGGTAAATACAAGGATAATCACCCCGCCAGCCAGCATGGGAAGCTGTCTGAGAAAACCGTGCCAAGCTCCGATGAGAGTATAGGTGATAGTCTCTAACGCCCCTGAGTCAGTTACTGCTTCAGTTGCCATTGTATGATTCTCCTGTGTCTTCTCAATCGTCGGTCGTTATCGTTGTGCGTTATCGTTGACCGATCCGTCATATACACAGTGGTTCCAAATCGTGTTTCAATGCTCTCCCGAGAGGGCGAATCAAGGCCACGTCCTATGGGTGTACTTTTTACGAAAATAATTCCTGCATTACTGTAGCGTGCTTTATTAACAACGCATGTAAGATATGTTAAATTTTACCATGGCGCACCGTTTCAAGTTACAATCTGAATATCAGCCGGCCGGTGATCAGCCGTATGCAATCGATCAACTCGTGGAGAGCCTGGCCAAGGGTAACCGCGACCAGACCTTGCTGGGGGTGACCGGTTCCGGTAAAACTTTTACTTTGGCTAATGTCGTTGAGCGTATTCAGCGGCCGACCCTAGTTATTTCCCACAATAAAACCCTGGCCGCGCAGCTGTACAGTGAGTTCAAGGGCTTTTTCCCGAATAATGCCGTCGAGTATTTCGTCAGTTATTATGATTACTACCAGCCGGAAGCCTATATTCCGCAGACCGACACCTACATTGCCAAGGATGCCTCAATCAATGACGAGATAGAACGGTTGCGGTTGGCGGCCACCAGTTCGCTGTTGCAGCGGCGGGATGTTATCCTGGTGGCCAGTGTTTCCTGTATTTACGGACTGGATTCCCCGGAGAATGTCAAAGCCATGACTGCCAGTCTGGAGATCGACAGCGAGGTCGAGCGCGACGAATTACTCCGCCGTTTAGTCGAGATGCAGTATGACCGCAACGATGTCGCTCCGGCGCGCGGCGATTTTCGGGCGTCGGGTGATACCGTCGATATTTATCCCTCCTATCGTGAAGATATGTATCGGGTGGAATTCTGGGGCGATACGGTTGAGCAGATCACGCGCCTGGATCCCCTGACACAAGAAACGCTTGAGGAGCTCGACCAACTGGTTTTATTTCCCGCCAAGCACTTTGTCATGCCCCGGGAAAGAATTGAAGAGGCCGAAGAGTCAATTACAGCCGAACTGCATGATCAAGTAGCCAAGTTTGAGCGCGAAGGAAAGCTGGTCGAGGCCCAGCGCCTTTACCAACGCACCCTGTATGATCTGGAAATGATGAAGGAACTGGGTTATTGCTCCGGTATTGAAAACTACTCCCGGCATCTCTCCGGACGCGCTCCGGGTTCAAGGCCATATACACTTCTGGATTTTTTCCCGGAGGATTACGTGACCGTTATAGATGAGTCTCACGTAACCGTATCGCAGATAGGCGGGATGTTTAATGCTGACCGCAGCCGGAAGCAGACCCTTGTGGAGCACGGCTTCCGTCTGCCCTCCGCCATGGACAACCGGCCTTTGGATTTTTCAGAGTTCAACGATATGGCTCGCCAGCTGATTTACGTCTCGGCAACCCCGGGGGATTACGAGCTTGAACGAACCATGCCGATCGAACAGGTGGTGCGCCCCACCGGGTTGCTCGACCCTGAAGTGGAAATCCGCCCCTTGAAAGGGCAAGTGGATGACCTTATTGAAGAGGTTCGGCAGCGGGCCGAAGCCAACGAGCGCGTTCTGGTTACAACCCTGACTAAACGGACGGCGGAAGATTTATCTGATTATATGCGCGAAATTGATATGCGCGTCCGGTATCTGCATTCAGAAATAGGCGCTATCGAACGAGTAGAGTTGATCCGGGGGCTGCGGGACGGCGAATTCGACTGCCTGATCGGCATCAACCTATTGCGGGAGGGCTTGGACCTGCCCGAGGTTTCCCTGGTGGGGATTATGGATGCCGACAAAGAGGGCTTCCTGCGCTCCGAAAGATCGCTGGTCCAGACCGCCGGCCGGGCCGCCAGGAATCTGCATGGGAAGGTGATTTTATATGCCGATAAGATCACCGGCAATATGCAGAAGATGCTGGATATCACCAATGAACGCCGACAGCGGCAGGCAGAATACAACCAAGAGCATAATATTACCCCGCAGACAGTCGTCCGTCCGGTGCAGAGCAGCCTGAAACTCTACGAGAAAGCCGAGGATATTGTCGAATCAGTTATTGAAGAAGCCGGCGGCGATTATTCTTATACGGAAACTGTTCAGCGGTTGGAAAGCGAAATGAAGGAAGCGGCTGATGCATTGGAGTTCGAACGCGCGGCCATGATTCGGGATCAATTGAAAAAGATGGAAACCGAAGCTGAGAACGATTCGGCATAATTCAGGCTAAGAACCTTTGCCGCCGAATTAGGACTCCAATCCCGACAGGATAGTGCCTTCCGCGGAAAGGTCTATGGTCAACGTTCGCGACAAAGTTGACCCTAGGAACAAGCCAAAATTTTTTTCGCATGGGGTCAGGCTAGAAAAAAATGCTCCCATGTCCTTAAGTGTGGTCGGGCAGCCGAGCCTGTAACAAAATCAACGGAAACTGGATTTTACCCTGTTTAAGTATTATATTAGTTAGACCGTCCGCGAAAAGGTATCAGGCCCATGCTCGTGCCTATTTCGGATGAGATTTTGTCTTTTCGGCGGGAATCGCTAGCGAAAAAGCTAACGGTTCCCGCCGAAAAGACGAAAGATCGCCGAAAGAGACACAAGCCCTTCGGGTTGGGGCGGCGGCAGCCCCTCTCGGGCTTTTGCGCTGTAAAGCATTACCCCGGAGGGTAGTGCATTACAGCGCAAAAGCCCCAGCGGAACCACCGGCGCTCCTCAATCCGCCTCAGGCGGAGACCTGAGACTTTTTCGCGGACGGTCCAGCTACACCATAAAAATTTATTCAGTCAGGTATTACACAAAACTATAGCATTCCCCATGAAGTGCGCAAAGTCAGTTTCTGCAACCCGGTTGATTTCAGTGTCTAACAAGTTATTTTTAGAGTAATCGCACACGACATTTCGTGTCACGAAAGACTCAAGCAAAAAAACAACCAATGGAGGCTGAAATGGCTCTTAAAGGAACTCAGACAGAAAAGAACGTGTTAACCGCTTTCGCTGGCGAATCCCAAGCTCGGAATCGCTATACCTATTTTGCTGGCAAAGCCCGCAAAGAAGGGTATGTACAAATAGCTGATATTTTTGAAGAAACCGCATCGCAGGAAAAAGAACACGCCAAGCGTTTCTTTAAATTGCTCGAGGGCGGTGAAGTTGAAATTTCCGGCTCTTTCCCGGCCGGGGTTATCGGCAACACTCTGGAAAACTTGAAAGCCGCCGCAGCCGGCGAACTGGAAGAATGGGGTAATATGTACCCCGGCTTCGCCAAGACAGCCCGTGATGAAGGCTTTGAAAATATCGCCAATATTTTTGAAAACATCGCAGTTGCTGAAAAACAACATGAAAAACGTTATAACGAACTGGCCGCCAATGTCGAAGCCGGTCGTGTATTCAAGCGGGACAAAGAAGTCACCTGGCGTTGCCGGAACTGCGGCTATCTCCACACCGGCAAAGAAGCACCGAAAGCATGCTTGGCCTGCGCTCATCCCCAGGCACATTTCGAGTTGCTGGCTGAAAACTGGTAGTCCCGTACTGCCTATTGTCGGAATAAAATGATAAGGGCTGGGCAACTTCGAGGATGATTTAGCCCGCTTTTTGCACGAAGCAACAGTATTGCAGTCAGATTTATCCGCCGAAGCTGCCCGAGCGTAGACCAAGTTTCGCAACTTGGGCTATAAGTCGTTGCTACGCAACGACCGGTTTTCTTGTGGCACTGCATTGC
>JAWOEV010000105.1:0-3937 GCA_046482565.1 Lentisphaeria bacterium
GGGGGTACACCCCGCCGCTGTCGGCGGCGTAAATCTCAAACAGCACGCCCCACTGCTTCAGGCGCCCCTGGCAGTGCACCATCTTGGCCAGCGCCCCCGCCTTGGCCAGCGTCGGCAGCACCATGCCCACGAGGATCGCCACGATGGCCACCACGATCAGCAGCTCGACGAGGGTGAACGCCCGCCGGCCGGGGCAGAGCCCCTCCTTGCGAGCCTGGATGGAACGAGCCGAGCGCACGTGCGGCTCCTGGAGCACCGACAAGCCGTTATGCAAGCCAAAGCATAACGCCGACCGGGAGATCACGCAAGGCAAAAACGAAGGTTGCCCCGCGTCCTCATGCATAGTCCCGTGGCGCGCCGCCCAGTGGATGCACGAACAGCTCGACAACAGCGAGTTCCTAGAATTCAAGCGCGGCGGACATCTCCTGCTGGCGCAGTACGGCGAAGAGATCTGTTCTGCGACAGCCGATTTCCTGCGAGTCGAATAACCCCGGGCTTTGCATATGAAAAATGCGTGTCAAGCGAAAGTTCTAACCATCGAATTGAGGCCGACGAGATTCGTATTTGCCTACTTCGCCTTGACGATTATTGTACCTCTGTGTAATTATTTTTTTATGGTAGCGAAACATTGCATTATCCATCTCACATTACTGGGAACTTCTCTTGTCAAGAGGATAAGAGCAACGGCATAGACCAGGCACAGACACAAAAATGCCGGTACTGCGGTCAGCCGCTGAATCCTCTGTATTATTTCTGCACTGCATGCGCCACCCCTTATAAGCACCCCGACTTGGCGGTATCGCGACCTGCCTTACCGGCCGTAGCATCTGATTCCGAAATCCTGCTGGAAAAAGTGCCCCAGGCCAAACACCTCTTTTTCTCCTATTTGGGAGTGGTTGCCATAATCTGGTGCATGCTGCTCATTTTTGACCTGCCCCGTGATCACGGTCTGTGGCTAAGCAACTTGGGATTACTGATCGTGACTTTGTTTTTCGCCAGCCAAAACCTGACGGTCCTGAAAGTGCAATTTGCCCGGCTCGGTTTTTTCCGTTGGGAAGCATGGTTTGGTATTCTCGCCTTGGTGCCTCTGCTTTTCATCAATTACGGCATAACTAGCTGGGTAGAACAATTGGTGCAGCTACGAAACGCCCATGAAGCAATCCGCAATTTGGAACCAGTCGCCTTGTTTTTCCTGGTAGTGCTCATGCCGGGAATAACCGAAGAAGTTGGATTTCGGGGGCTTCTGCAACATTGGCTGCAAGTAAAAGTCACCCCCCGGCGAGCCATAATTCTGACTTCCTGTCTGTTTACAGCTTTGCACTTTTCAATAATCAGTGCACCTTATCTTTTTGTACTCGGCTTGTTGCTTGGCTGGGTAAAACTGAGGACGGGAAGTCTTTATCCCCCCATTATTATGCACATGATTCATAATGCAACAGTTATCGTTTGGTTTACATAGACACGGAATCGTTATTTTAATTTATCGGAGAACAAGTAAATGTTGGCCTTAATGATAGGTATAATTTGCGGTATAATTTCCGCTATAGTGGCAAACTCCAAGGGGCGCAGTGCGGTTGGCTGGTTTTTCCTGGGGTTTTTCTTCGGTTTTATCGGACTAATCATAATTTGCTGCCTGTCCGATCTCAATGCGCAACGGGCGAAAGAGCAGAACGCCGAACGCGAAAGACGACGCCTGCGAGAACAGTTGAAACAGGAGCGCATGAAAAATTCAACCTTCCGGCAGCATGTGCATAAACGCCTGGACCAACATGATAATGCCCTGGGGGTGAATACCAAGAGCACGGGCGCGGTAACTGCGAGTGTAGCCGCTCAACCGGCCCTTCTGGGAAATTCCCCTCAAAAGGAAGTGGAAACGCAAGGCGTCGATACGGGACGAGCCGGGCCCGAAGGATGGCATGTCTACGTAGACCAACAGCAGCACGGCCCGCTGACCCAGTATCAAATAGAAAGCCGGATTGCCAACGGGGAACTGGCTGCCGGGAGCCTGATTTGGCGTCCCGGGATGGATCGCTGGTATCCCATCACCGAAATTAAACAGTTTCAGAGAATGCTATGAGTCAAAATAAACCCCGCGAACAATCCTTCCGCCTTGAGGGTCTGCTGGAAGTACCGGTCAGCGATACTGCGGAGTTAAAAAGCCCGGTAGAGGCCTGGGCCCGAAAAGCACACAGTGAATTCGGCCTCAACTTTCATGTCCAGGTAGAAGACCGCGGGTTGAGCATCATGCCCGATGATCAAATCCGGGACAGTGCTAAACTGCCCGTTTCTGTTGAAGAAAGTGTACGATCAGCACTGACCGCACTGGTCGAGCTTATTCCGGAGCAAGACCGGCCCCATGTAATGTCGACAATTCGTAGCCTCAGTTACGGCCGCGGTAAAGAAACCCAAACCGTCTATGCGGTTAAGCCGGATGGTTCTGTGGATGTAGAAAGCCGAACCCAAGCCGCCGATACTGAAAAGATGCCAGATCCGGTTTCGTTGCGCGACCAAATCAAATCAGCCGCTCTGGCCTTTTCCGTCGCTGCCCTGTTATTCGCCGTGTCCGCTTTTTTCATCGATTACCCCGGCTTATTTAATAAACTTCTCGCCGACATCAAACCAACTGACATCGAAGCCCTTGAAATAAACCCCGGGCCGTTCGCCGGCTTAATCGAAATTTCCAAAGACCTGAAAAAAAGCAAGGCCGGACAGCTAACCCTCGATATCATCCCTACACCGCAACTAATCTCAGCCCTCAGCAAGTTCAAACAGGCCGCCCCTCCTGAAAACTTTACATGGGAAAAACGCCTGGCCGTGGAAACCTTGGCCAAAGGAAGGCTGTATATCGAATTCTACGACGCTTCAAACGAGTCAATTAAATATTCGCCAATCCATATCCCGCGCTATGAGTTAGCCAGCGGCGCAAAAATAAATATTATCCTGCCGCGGCAACGTGCCGAAACAGCGTTATTGACTTACTGATTGCGGCGGATCGCTTGAAAGGACGAGATTGACGGGGTTGAGAAGGGTTACCTTGGGGCGATTTGCCGCGATAAACCGCACCGCGATTTAAGCCGCGCCACCGTCAACCTTGTCATCCTCGGCCTAATGAGACGCCATGCGAAAAGGTATCGCACCCATGCTCGTGCTTATTTCGGATGAGCTGTTGACTTTTCGGCGGGCATCGCTAGCCCGACTTTCGCAGAAATTCGGGCTAAAACAAAATTTTTAAGAAATTTTGTGTCATAAATCCTTGCATTGCAACAAAAGTAGCTCTATTCAAGCCTCGTAGTGCCAATCAACGGCTTGCAATATATTTATCCGGGTTATGTTGTTCTTATTATGTTTTTTCGCATTAAGACAACTCGCTCGGGAGAAGCGTTGCAGCTAGTCGAATCCTACCGGAACCGGGAGGGAAAGCCACGGCAGCGCATCGTGGTATCACTGGGGGTTGATCATCGAAACCTACCCGGCACAAAAATATCAGTACCGATGAAAAATTCGTCGGCTTTGTAGTGTCACACGAAATCCGGTCGTTGCGGCGCAACGACTTATAGCCCAAGTTGCGAAACTTGGGCTAGAATAACCACCCCTCGGCTATCATAACCGCTTGAATTTACCTTGCCCAATTATAAAATAAGGTTAATCGTGTCAACCTCTTCAAACGTGGCATGTTGCGCTCGCGGGAGAAGAAATTACAGCGGATTTTTTTAAAAAACCGGTGATTTGCTTTCAAGGCAGATTAACCCAAGTTTCCCTGCAAAGCAGGGCAAAATATTTTTTCTGAAGTTTTTTTGAGCACAAACGGAAAAACCTCCAAGCACAACAGGTCGAAATGTAGTGACCTAAAACACTTGGGGCTGTTTGCCAAAAATCGTTGACGCGTTATTTTAAGCGTCATGTTTATTCGTCAGACAAAAACAAGGAACGCGAAGAG
>JAWOEV010000111.1:0-7788 GCA_046482565.1 Lentisphaeria bacterium
CAAAATCAAGGTGAGTGCCGGCTTTTTGTGCGGAACAGCTGTATGCGATATATTTTACCATTATACCGACGATATTTTTGCTGGCGTGCAATTGGATCAAGCTGATTTACGGCTTGCAGTATATGCCCCTGAAGAAATCGCAGATAATTTAACAAAAACTTTCTGGGACAATAATTGGTGGGAAACAGACACTGAACAATTTATAGGAGCCACACGGCCCTCAAAAAGACAGAATAAAAATAATTTCCGCGAATACGGTAATAAAAAGAAAAAGTCACTATTCTTATACAAGCATCGTCAGTTGAATTGTCGGGCGAAAAGCTATTCAATAGAAGATATTGCAAATCTCATGATTGATCATTTTCAGAGCATGTTAGCTAACTCGGAAAAAATCAAGAATGCGATAAGTGAAATAACGGAATAATAGTGAAATAGAATGCGCTACCTAACCAAATCCAGATTCAAACTGGGCACGGAATGTCCGACGAAACTGTTTTATACTCGTAAACAGCAGGAATATGCGGACCAGTCGCTGGATGATACGTTCCTTGAAGCACTGGCCGAAGGTGGCTTCCAGGTCGGGGAGCTGGCCAAGGCGTATCATCCGGAGGGGGTTGATGTCAAGACACTGGATTATGAAGATGCACTGACTCAAACCAACCGGTTGCTGGAGCAGAAGAACCCTACGATATTCGAAGCTGCGGTGAAACATGAAAACCTGTTTATCCGTATCGACGTGTTAGATAAACAGGACAAAATACTGAACCTGATAGAAGTCAAAGCCAAATCATTCGAAAATGAGGAAGATTTTATCGATGCCCGCAGTGGTAAGATCCGTTCCAATTGGGAACCTTATCTGATTGATGTGGCATTCCAGGAGTTTGTTTTGCGGCAGGCTTTCCCCCACGCCATTGTTCGACCTTACTTGATGCTGGTCGATAAGAATGCGCGGACTACCGTCAAGGGACTTAATCAGAAATTCAAGATTATCGGCGGTAAAGGAGAACGTGTATATGCAAAGCCGGTCGGCGATGTCTCTCCCGCGGCTTTGGGTGAACCAATTCTGACTGCTGTGAACGTCCGTGAATACGTCAAGATGCTGCAGGAGAAGACTTATGAAATCGGCGGTGAGACATTTGATTTTGCCGGCTATGTCAAATTCCTGGCGGCCAGGTATGAGGCTGACGAGAAGGTTCCACCTGACGTCGGTTGTAAAAAGTGCGATGACTGTACTTTCAAAACTACGCCTGAGGACGAGGCACGGGGGTTGAAAAGCGGGTTCAGAGAGTGCTGGCGGGAAACTATGCAGTTCACTGAGCAAGATTTTGCACGCCCCAGCGTCATGGATCTCTGGAACTTCCGCAGGAAAGAGGAATGTCTTGAGGCAGGCCGTTTTTTCTTGCAGGATCTGGACATTGCGGATTTCGATCTCGGAAACGATACACAGGCCCGGCAGTGGTTACAGATTGAGAAAACGCTGGACGGCAGTCCGGAACCGTGGATTGATGTCGAAGGTCTGCGGTATGAGATGTCCAGATGGACCTGGCCGCTGCATTTCATCGACTTTGAAACTTCAGCGGTTGCAATCCCGTTCAGTGCGGGAAGGCGACCTTATGAAGTTGTTGCCTTTCAATTCTCACATCACATAGTGCATGAGGATGGACGGATTGAGCACGTTGATGAATATCTAAACACAGAGCCCGGGGAGTTCCCGAACTTCGAATTTGCCCGCCGGCTAAAAGCATCTCTGGAAAATGATCGGGGAACCATATTCCGCTATGCGGCGCATGAAAACACCGTTCTCAATCAGATTATTCAGCAGCTTGAAGATACGTCAGAAGAAACAGCGGATGGGGAAGAGCTTGTTGCCTGGCTCAGAACCATTACCCACAGCGGCAAAGACAACTGGACTGGATCCCGGGATATGGTTGATATGCTTGACCTGGTCAAAAAATATTATTACCAGATTGAAATGGGGGGCAGTAATTCCATTAAGCAGGTGCTTCCGGCTGTCCTCAACACCTCGAACTATCTACAGGAAAAATATTCAGACCCCATCTACAACAGCCGCAACTTCAGCAACATGACGTGGGTACAGAAAGACGAAACTGGAAAGGTAAAAGATCCATATAAACTTTTGCCTCCCGTTTTTGATGACATCCCGCAGGACAACGTAAAAAGGATAGAAACGAAAGGAAGGCTTGCCGACGGAGGTGCTGCCATGACTGCTTATGCCCGTCTGCAGTTTTCGGATATTTCGAAAATAAAACGTAAACAAGTTCGAGAGGCACTTCTACGCTATTGCGAACTCGACACCCTTGCCATGGTCATGATCTGGGAAGCATGGCAGCATTCCCTACGTGACATAAGGTCAGATGCGGAAGTGTAAACCGGTCCCGCTTTAATAGAGACAGCAGGACATAGAAAAAGAACATATAAGAGTCACATTCGGCGACGTACCCGACGCCGAACGCCGGCACGTCAGGCAGTGTCTACTGAAATACTACGAACTTGATACACTCGCCATGATCCGGATAACTCAAGCACTGCGCAATTTAACCATATCCGAGAGATAAAGGAACACAAGAAAATGAGCCTAGGCAGAGCCTTACTGTGCATCCTGCTGCCGCCTCTGGCCGTATTGGATAAAGGTTGCGGCGCGTTGCTGATCGTCATATTGCTGACCGTGGTCGGCTGGGTGCCGGGCGTCATTGCCGCCCTGGTTGTGTGCCATGACCATTGACCTGGGCTCCTTCGGGTGCGCAGCGCGCAAGTATGACCTTCCAGCCCTTCCGGCGCTGGCAGGCGGCACGGACGATTTCGACGACTTC
The DNA here is from genome assembly GCA_046482565.1 of Lentisphaeria bacterium. Taxonomy (GTDB): domain Bacteria; phylum Verrucomicrobiota; class Lentisphaeria; order Oligosphaerales; family MVZH01; genus JAWOEV01. Next base: position 2,832 of record JAWOEV010000111.1, read on the forward strand.
GTTCCGGTTGACTTGATCGTCCTCGACATCGAAGCCTTTGAATTGTTCAGCAAGAGCGCGACGGTCGGTCGGGTTTTTGGATCGTTCCAGTATGCGCGAATAGGCTTCGCAGGCATAGGCAAACTCTTCGCGCTTTGAAAAGTTTATATTCAGCAGCCATTCCTTGGTGCGGGTTTTTTTCAGGCCGGCGGTCCGTCGTTTGCAGTTGTGGAATACATGCGCCATCTCGTGCACCACAAAATCTGCATACGGATGATCGTCGGTGAAATATGCCGGCGACACATAGCAGGTCTGCTCTTCGCTCATGCCGACAATAGCTGGTGCATGTTTGCTCAACGGTGCAGCGCCTGTGCTGGACAGGTACAGGTTGGCAATCGACCATGACGAGGAAGGGGAGCTGCCGTCCCGGATAACCGATTCGATATTGTCCGGTGTCAAAAATACCACACAATCATCCAGCAACGACAAAACCTGTTCCTGTTCCGCCTTCGGGAACAAACCCCGGACCATCGGCTCCGCTTTCCGGCGGCCCAATTCCACGACATCTAAATCCTGTAGCGCCTCCGGCATCTCCGCGCCGACGGTTCGTTGCTTCACCGCCTCGACAAGCGCCGTCATTGTTTCTTCATGTCCGCGATTAATACGCTCGAAATGATTTGTCCCCTGCCAGGCCAAGAACAGCATATCGTGATCACCTGTTTCCAGGTATTTCTTGATTTCAGCCTGAACCGTCGGAGCTTGCACTATTTCAAATTACCTCGTATAATACATAGTCAGAACAATGAAGTGCGTAAAGTGCAAATATAATCGTGCAAACTAGGTTTCTGAAGTCCCATGGTTACTGAATCCGACATAAAGAAGATGGTCGACATCATTGCGGAACGGTTTTCTCCGGAAAGGATCATCCTTTTTGGATCCTATGTGCACGGTTCGGTGACGGATGACTCCGACGTAGATCTGCTGGTCATCAGAAAAACAGATGAGGATTTCTACGAGCGCCACGTGCCGATCCGACTGGCGCTGCGCGAGTTTGGATGTCCTCTCGACATTCTCGTTCTGACCCCGGAGGAATTCGAGGAAGAACAATCGGTGTATTGGACTGTGGTGGCAGATGCAGCCGAGAACGGCAGGGTAATCTATGACAAGGCAGCCTAAGCCAAACTACGCGCCTGAAGCCTGGCAGCAAAAAGCCAACGAAGATCTTGCCGTTGCCGAGGAATTGCGGGATTTCGGAACGGGACATTTCGGAATCATCTGTTTTCACTGCCAGCAGGCGGCCGAAAAATACCTCAAAGCATTACTCGCCCACAACGGCCTTGCGGTTCCGCGGACTCATGATATTGAATTTCTCCGTGATCAGTTACAGGACAGCAACGTGACCGAGCCGGTAGATGCAGAGGACGCCGCATGGCTTTCGGGCTTTGCTGTACTCGTGCGATATCCCACCGCTCCTCCTCGCCCCGTGGCTCCCGAACATGCCGAGCGCGCTCTGGATATAGCCAGGCAGGTCGGCAAGTTTTGCCTGGACCAGCTGAGCTGAACAAGTTTATCGCTATAAAACCCGTTTGAAAAACGCCTCGACACGGCCCGCATCGGTGAAGCGTTTTGCGGGTATCGTTGTGGATTCACTGCGTGAACTACTCGATGAATGATAATTATCCAGAGAGAGGGGCTGCCAATGAAACTCAAGTTCTCAGGTCTTCTGTTGCTGACGGGTGTATTGACGGCATGCGGAGAGCAACCATCAGCCCCGTCCGCAGCTTCCAAGGACACCGGTCAAATGATAGAACTTTCTTCCCCTTCCCGCGACAGTGAGACCTCGCTCGAAGAGGCCATCACAAGTCGACGATCCATCCGTGCATTCAGGAACGAGCCGCTCGGGCGGGACAAGCTCTCCCAGCTTCTGTGGGCCGCCCAGGGAATCACAGATAAAGACGGGAAGTTTCGAGCTGCACCCTCCGCAGGCGCCACCTATCCTCTGGAAGTCTATGTGGTCTCTGAATCCGGGATGTACCGTTATGTTCCGGCTAAGCACGCGCTCGAAAAACTCAGCGACAGGGACAACCGCACGAAACTGGCCCGCGCTGCACTCGGCCAGGAATCTGTAGCGGGAGCTCCGGTGAACATTGTCTTCACGGCAGTCTACAAACGGACAGCCCGGCGCTACGGCATTCACGCCCGCCGATACGTTCACATGGAAGCAGGCCATGCCGCCCAGAATCTGTTGCTCCAGGCGGTCAGCCTCGAACTCGGGGGCGTCCCGGTCGGTGCCTTCGACGACGAAAAGGTCGGCGAACTTCTTGATCTGCCGGACAATGAAAAACCTCTGTACATCATCCCCGTCGGCGTACCTGCTGTGGAATAGTACGGTGCAAATCAAAAACAAAAAGACCTGCCAGCGAAAAGCAGATAATAGGACAGCATTTATGGTTCATCAGAATAAGATCGAGATTGAGACATAATGCCACGGGGAAATGAACGAGTTGACGGACCGCATTGCCGCCATAGTCCGGGAGTCCGGTATATCCGCGGGCACTGTGAACATTGCCAACCTCGGGTCCACGGGGGCCATAGGCTGTATTGAATTCAAGACGGGACTGGAGCAGGATTTGCCGGAATTACTGGACAAAATCATTCCGCCGTCATGCGAATACGGCCACGAACAGGCCTGGCACGACGGCAACGGCCACTCTCACCTGCAGGCTACCTGGCTGGGCCAGTCCTTAACCCTCCCCGTCAGGGATTCGCGCCCGTATCTCGGCACTTGGCAGCAGGTTTTCCATCTCGAATGTGATATCAAGCCGCGCTCCCGGGAGATTATTGTGACGGTAATGGGAGACTCAGCCTGAAACAAGAAGGCAGGAGCATTCTGTAATGATCGCAAGCACGGATTCCACATTACGGGTAAAATGTGGAATGGCTGAAAACGGAGAACTTGTGCGAAGCTGGCACCGTGCCCTGGTAAGGCGGTCCTTCGGGTTGTAGACTTCAAAAATGGCCAAACCCGCTAGGGGCGGGTCTCGTGCACGGTAATATCAAACTGGTTGTCCGCATTGCATCCAGTCGCTTAAAACGAACGCCCCCGCATGGTGTTTTTACCTAACTGAATTTTATACGAGATCACATGCTTCCGGCGGCATCCAGTGGGCGTCTCTGCCTTTCCATTTCACATTGCATCCCTTAGGATTGGTTTTGGGGACGGATACGCTTTTACCTGAAGTCAGTTCCTCCAGGGCGCGATCCAGGTCATTAACCGTGACCTTTTCCGGATGATGAGGGTTATCGACGCAACGGCCGGTGTAAACCAGCTTTCGATCCTGGTCAAACACATAAAAGTGGGGAGTTCTCAAGGCACCATAGGCAAAGGCGACATCCTGGGATTCGTCTCGCAGATAAATCTAGGGAAATTTCTTCTCTTTCATTCTTTCGATCATTGAGTCGAAATCGTCTTCCGGGTGCGGTTCCGGGTTATTGGCGTTAATGCCTACGAATCTTACTCCGTGCGGAATATATTTTTCCGCTGTCTGCCTGGTTATTTCATCCGAACCGATTACGGCGGGACAGTGATTGCAGGTGAAGAAGATCACTAGGTACTCCGCGTCGTCGAAATCTTTCAGAGAATAATTTTTCCCGTCTGTAGCCGGCAGAGAAAAATACGGCGCTTTGCTGCCTAGTTCGAGAGTAAAGCTCATTTACTGTTCCTTTTTTGTTTATGCTTTATTATACATTTGCCGCCTCCCGGCAGACATTTCCGGTGTCCACTACAACAGGCAGGGCGGCAGCGCGGGTATCATGGTCTGTGGCAATTAAACCCAAGTCGTAATTGTCGTTCACCGCCTCCTCCCAGCTTTGGCTTTGGATACCGCCTGGTTCGGAATGTTCACGGGAGGGATAAAGCGATAGGAAATTGCTTTCGGGCAACGGAATCAAATTAGCGCGAGGTGTTGCGGGATGCAATAAATCCCCGTAGATTTCTGAGTTTCGGAGTGGAGTTCCATAAAAAGATGGCTGCCATTAGGGTGTCGTATTCGGGACATTTCAGCTGATCTTCCTCCCATATCTGCTTTTTCCACATTTGAGACGTAATGTGGAATCGTGCGGAAAATTCCGAAGCCAAGCTGCTGGTTGAAGAATCCCGCTTTGGCCGGGGCCGCACTTCGTTTTCCAGTCTCATCCAAGGCGTGTGGATGGCATTTCACCTTGTGTCAATAGCCGAACAAAGCAATTCAAATCATCAGAATTGACCTTTACCTTGTCCGGATCAGTCGCCCCAATGAACTCATGAACGACAAATATTGCCAAGTCGGCTTTTTGCTCTATGGTCTCGGCTAAGGTTCCCGCGGCACCGGTGAGCAACTGATACCTTATTTCGTGTACCTCAGGGGAAAGCGCTTCAAATAGTTTCTTGCACATCAGATCTAAGCGGTCGGGGACTTTGCTGCGAGCATTTTTCTGGCGGGCGGAGTCTGCGTATGGCCCTGCGATCTTACCAAAAGACTCATCTGCCTTTGCTTCGATGCAAACAACTGCCTTCTTGTCACCAATCATGCCTTCAATCACTAAATCGTGGTTGCGCTGTTCCCCTCTAAAACCATCAATCCTTGTCACCTTTTCTGGAATAACCGTTTCGACAATCAGGTTTTGAGTCTGAGTGCAACTTGCAAAGAGGGTGCTGAGTTCCTCCGGCACCTTTGGTTGTGGAAACCACGCGCGCGCTTCCTCCATCGCGCTGCGTCCGGCCTTCCAGTGCCGGTCCGCTTTTTTAGCCCAAGTTTCCCTGCAAAGCAGGGCAAAATATTTTTTCTGAAGTTTTTTTGAGCACAAACGGAAAAACCTCCAAGCACAACAGGTCGAAATGTAGTGACCTAAAACACTTGGGGCTGTTTGCCAAAAATCGTTGACGCGTTATTTTAAGCGTCATGTTTATTCGTCAGACAAAAACAAGGAACGCGAAGAG
>JAWOEV010000137.1:0-7201 GCA_046482565.1 Lentisphaeria bacterium
TGGGAACCGGCGGTCGCCTGCACTTTAACTTGGGATATTACTTCTAGGGCGGCCTGAATATGAAAAACCAGCCGGACAAATGCCTGACAAAATACAACCTTTCACGCTGTCGTGCTTGTAGGCACGCTATTTTCGCTCTTCTTTTTCTGTTTTTCTCGGGCGCACCTTCTGCGGCAAACCCCACGCGTAAAACTGATACACTTCAGCAACTGGTCAAGGAGTGGGTAAAACTGCAGAAGGAGACAGCGGGGACCGCCGAAAGCTGGCAAATGGAAAGAGGACTTCTGCAGGATGAAGTAACTATACTGCAAAACAGGCGCAAAAAAGTTGTCGAAAAAGTACAGGCGCTGAGATCGCAAACGGCAAACGATGCCAAAACAATTCAGTCCTTAAAAAAACGGAATGAAAGACTGAAGGAGATACATAGCGAACTGCAGGTTGCCATCATTGAAACTGACCGCAAGTTAATGGATCTAATCCCTCTCCTGCCCACCTCGGTTAAAGACGCCCTGTTACCGGAGACTACACAGTTGCGAAAAGATCTAAACGGCGACCGGGCAATGTCCAATCCGCAAAGGCTGCAAACTACTGTCGCCGTTCTGAAGGCCATTCAGAAGGCTGACAATCAATTGCACACAGGTACGCTTGTCCTTTCGGCTCCTCAACGTTCACCGATTGAGATGCAGGTTTTATATATCGGGCTGGGGCAGGCGTTTGCCGTTTCACCGGACAGTACGATGGCCGCCAGAGGTCTCCCCGTCAACGGCGAATGGCAATGGCAGTGGAATGCCGGTATCGCCTCGGAAGTGGCTGAAGCAATCTCGATCTTGAAAGAAAAAAGCACCGCCGATTTTGTCCGGCTCCCTTTTAAAAAGAGTAAACCCAGCGGCCTTCCGTCTTCTGAAGAGCAGGATAAATGATTCCACAGTGGATTTTCTATGGTTTGGTTACTTAACAAACACAACTCAGGGTTAGGCAGGCGTGAAATGAAGTCCGTTTTAATGTTCGCGGCTTTTGCTTTCAGCTTGCTTTCCAGCTCCTTTGCCGGTGCCCAGTCGGAAAATTCCCAGGCGACGGCAAAAGTTTCGAGCGCCATACAGGAAGTGCGCTCTGACATAGGCCGGGCGGTCAGCGGATTAAATGACCTGCAGCGAAAAATCGCAAAGGAACGGGGGGATTTTGCCGACAGAACGGGCAATTTGCGACAGCAGTTAACGGTTTTGGAAAACCAGCATGAGCAACTGGCGACAGAAAATTCTGCCTATGAAAAAAAACGAAAAAGCCTTGAGCAGGCGATCCAGAAACAGGAGAACGGCCTTAAGCGGGTCGGTCAGATTATCTCTGAATACCGGCAGACAATGACCGCGCACATGACAGGGGCTTCAGCTCAAGCTTATCGTGATAATCTGGACGCAATAGATATTGCGCTCAGTCAACCAACCGCCGCCGAAACGATCAAAAGTGTTCGCAGTATCCTTGATCTCGGGTTGAGTGATACCGTATCGGGAGTGGGGGGGGCATGTTATTCTGGTAGGGCTAGGAATGTAAAAGGGCGGATTTTCGAGGGCGAATTCATAGAATTCGGTCCAGTCGCGTATTTCCGGAGTAACAAAAATGACTTACTCACTGGAATTGCCTTTGATGATGAAAGCAGCCTGATACCGGTTATAACGGAGCAGGAGGGAGAGAGCAACGTTGCAGTAGGGCGGCTTTTTGCCGGCCGTCCGGCTAATTTGCCCTTCGACCCCACCATGGGGTCGGCTTGGCGCCTTCAACAGTCGCGCGAATCCTTGTGGGGGCACCTTCGCAAAGGAAAAGCGGTAATGATCCCGCTCCTGATTCTGGGCGTGGTGTGCGGTGTCATTGCAATTTATAAATTCATTCATCTCATAGGTTTAACGTCTTCCCGATCGATAAAAAATTTGGCGGCCGTTTTGGAAGCCGTTGACCAGTCGGACACAGAACAGGCGCTTAAGCTTTGTGACAGACTGCGCAAACCTTTGGATAGCGTGATAGAGGAGGGCGTCAAACATCGCGAAGCCTCGAAAGAACACCTGGAAGAGATCATGTATGAAAAGCTCATCTCGCAAACGCCCGCTCTAGAACGGCTTCTTTCGCCCCTGGCAGTATGCGCCAGCGCCGCCCCGTTGCTGGGACTGCTCGGAACTGTAACCGGTATGATCCACACGTTTAGACTGATAACGGTATTCGGGACGGGCGACGCGCGTGTACTTTCATCCGGTATATCCGAAGCACTAATCACCACCGAAGTGGGATTGATGATTGCCATACCAGCTCTCTTGGTCCACGCCTATCTTTCGCGTCGTGTGCGACGAGCAGTGTCGCTGACACAGCAAACCGCAGTCGCTTTTGTCAATCGGCTCAAAATAAAAGATAATGAGGCAGGATAAAATGCGATGGATGTTTTCCTGCAATATTTTATTGCGGCCGGTTGGTTGCTGTATCCACTTGTCGCGTGCATGTTTCTGATTTGGCTCTTTTATTTTTTACTGCTGGCCGAACTGCGCGGCAAACTCCGCACGCCTGATCCCGGCGAAATTGATATGCCCGTCTTCCCGGAAGATGACAAATGTGCATCTCCCGCTGAAAATAAAGTAATGCAGTACTCCGGTATAGTGCCCGTCTTAATCATTGGCTGCCTCAGGCTTATGCGCAAAGGCCTGGCTTTTCGTGAAGCCTTTATGCAATGCCGCCACGCTGCAATCAGCCCGTATACATATTCCTTTTACATGCTCGGAGCTTTGGTGACAGCGGCACCTCTGCTGGGACTTTTGGGAACCGTCTTCGGCATGATCGAAACTTTTAACGGCATGGGCACCGACAGTACCGATACCGCAAGCCAGGTTGCCGGCGGCATAAGCCAAGCTTTAATCACTACACAACTGGGATTAGTGGCTGCTTTACCGGGAACCTTCGGGTTGTATCATCTGTTTCGACTTTACCGCCGCTTGGTTAATATTATTGATCAATGCGAAAGTCATATGGCTCTGAAATTTGAACACGCTGAACCATCACCATGAAATTACTCTCGTCAGTAAATGTTGAAACAAGCGAAAACGTTGACATCAATCTTTCGCCGCTGATTGATATGGTTTTTCTGCTGTTGATATTTTTTATGGTCACCACCGTGTTCGTGGAAGAAACCGGTATCAAAGTCCAGAAACCCACCGCCTCAAGCGTTAGCCAAATGGAAAAAGAAAGCATACTTTTGGCAATTGACAGCGATGGCAACATTTATTTTGCTAAGCAAAAAATAAGCCCGAACAGCATCCGTGGTCTTGTCGCTCGGTTGACTAGTGAAAAAGACCGGCCCGTAGTACTCCTGGCCGATAAATATTCCGACACAGGTACGGTCGTCAAAGTCATCGACCAGTGCAGGCAGGCTGGCGCAAAAAATGTCAGTATTGCTACTGAGCAAGAACAAGAATAGTCCATGCCAGACATACTCCTTAACAACAGCGATATTTCGGCGCAAAATAAATCCCCCCTTCTGCGCCACCGATGGTTGCCCGTACTGGCAGCCGCGCTGCTGACGTTCGTTACTCTGGTTTGTCTGTCCCTCATCAGCAAACTGCAATCCGAACCGGAAAAACAATTGCGCTTGCGAAAGGTTGACGCCATTGTCCTGCATTCTGAGTCCCCCCCTGCGTCTGATGTCCCGCCACCTCCGAACACTGCTGAGAAAAGCGCTCCGCCAGCGGAATCGCCTGTCCCGCCCCCGCTTTCACCGCCTCGAAGGCAGACAAGGCCGAGCGTCAAGCCAAGTGATATCAAATTGAACTTATCCAACGCGCCTCCTGACTTTTCACTCAATACACAGCTTTCCTTTGACCGGGCCAGTCCGACCCTGTCCCCCCCGGTATCCCCGCCGGCGGCGTCCCCGGGGGGAGGCCCGTTCGGACTTGCGCAGCTTGATAAAGCTCCAACACCGATAATGCAATCCCCGCCGTTTTATCCGTTTTCAGCTCGCAGTCGTGGTATCGAGGGATACGTAAAGGTAAGGTTCGTGGTAACCCCCGAAGGAAATGTACAGAACCTCAAGGTTCTTAACTCGTCCCCCCCCGGCATTTTCAATGAAGTAGCTCGACAGGCCGTTGAGAAATGGCAATTTGAGGCGGGGGAAAAAAACGGTGAACCGGTGTATGCCCTAATGGAGTTGAAAATCCGTTTTGAATTGGAAGATTAAAGAAGTATGGCTATGAAGCAATTAATCCAGCGCCGATATCAAAAACTGTGCGGCTCAGTTTCCGCCTTGCTAATTTTGATAACAGCAGTGAGTGTGACTGACGCTTTTACCGCTCCCGCTTCGCCGCGCCGAGAAGTCAACGAACCTGAGGTGACCAAAAACGAGGAAAGCATATTGCGGGAAGCTGCCGATAAAGCCGCAGACTCTCCCGCGGCCGCGATATCCTTTCTCAAGAAAAACACCGGTCCCAAAGCGAGTCCCGCCCTGGATTTCGCCATGGCCAGTTATGCAGTGCAAAACAACAAGCCCGGTCTGGCAGAGCCGGCACTTCGGAGCGCTCTGGGGAAAATGCCCGATTTCTATCGAGCCCGTCTTTTTCTAGCTCAGGTGTTACTGCGTGAACAACAGCCCGAAGAGGCGGCAACCGAATTGCAGAAGCTCATAAATACCAACTACCCGGACCGGGTGCGACTTTGGAATCTTTTGTCCACGGCTTACGCACCCGCCAGCAAACATACTGCCGCCGAAACCGCTGCCCGTCAGGCCCTGCTTAGAGATCCCGACAATCGAGAAGCCAAGCTCGGCATAGTGCGGGCTCTTGCCGCCCAAGACCGAATAGAAGACGCCGGGGCGCTTATCAGGGAACTGCTCGAAACCAACCCGCTTCAAGGCCAGCTTTGGCAGGCCGTAGCCCAAGCACGCCTGAAGCGCAAAGACAATCTAGAAGCCTTGATTATGCTGGAATGCGCACGGCGACTGGATTTGGCGGGCACTGACACCATGGCTACCCTCGGCGATCTATATCTGCAACAAGGCATACCGCAAGCGGCTGTCCAAGTTTATCAGCAGTTAGCGACTCTGGAAGATGCCCCCGCGGACCGCATTCTCAAAGCCATAGAAGCACTGATACAAATGCAACGCCTCACTGAAGCGAAAACGCTGTTGCAGTCTCTCGAAACCGGCAATGAAAAACTGAGTACTAAACAGCAAGATAAACACCTGTTGCTGAAGGCCCGACTGTACCTGAAAGAGGAGCAAACAAGAAAAGCGATTGAGGCTTACACTCGACTTTTGAGGCAAAAGCCTTTACAGGAAGAAGCCTTGTTAAATCTTGGCCAAGTCTATCTGCAGGAAAACGAGTTGCAAAAAGCTGAAAACCTCTTCAAGCGGGCAACCCGCCTGAAAAATATCCGAGCTCGCGCCTTACTCGGACTGGCCCGCGTAAAGATAGCTCGCAAGCAATACAAAAAAGCGGTTTCATTACTGCAAGACAGTCTCGAAGCCGAAAAAGACCCCCGCGTGGAAAGATTTTTAGAACAGCTCCAAAAGCTTTTACGCCGTACCGAGGCTTGATAAAACAGGCATCCAAGGTATATTTGTGTCCGCGAAACGGTGTCTTTATGGGCTGATTGTCGGGCGGCATAAATGTATCGTCTGATTCTCACCAGCCGGATTATAACCGCGCAATAAACGCACTCGTGACCACAGGGAAAAAGTACTTCTCAGTATTAGAGTGGCACTGGAAGTACTCTTGATTTGAGAAGATGGTCGCGAAGTATTTATCTGAATCTCTGCGCACATGGCCAATACATACGGGGCTTGATTGCGCCTATTAGTAAAAACGTATCAAAAAGTCGAATATAACACGACACTAGAGACAAAAACGAAAGGAAAAACTATGGAACGTAGCAAGCACCAGCAACCTGGTCTGCCCTCATCACTGTACAGGCCGTTGTCCGATAAAGACGAAAAGAAAATTGCTGAAACTTCGCTGGAAGTCCTCGAAAAATCCGGTATGGCCGTTTACTCGGATACCTCCCGGCAAGCCTTTAAAGAAGCTGGCGCCCAAGTGGATGAGAGCACCTGCATATGTAAACTGCCACGTTCTATGGTAGAAGATGCCGTAGCGTCCAACCCCTCCTCAATCACATTGCATTCCCGGGACGGTAATTTCGATGCGGTTCTCGAGAAGAACCGGGTCCATTACGGCACTGGCGGAACCGCTATTTACGTCCTGGACCCGGACAGTGGCGAACGGCGCCCCTCCACAATTCAAGACGTTATCCTGAATGCCCGCATGGTGGAACAGCTCGAAAACGTCCATGTCTTCACCATCAATGTATTTCCCCATGATGTTCAAGAGAAAGACAATATCGACGTCAATCGCTTTTATCACGCGCTGAATCACACAAACAAGCATGTGATGGGCGGGATTTATTCCATGACCGGTTGCAAGAAAGTGGTGGACATGGCCGAAAAGATAGCTGGCGGAGCTGAAGCTCTCCGGAAACGTCCTTTTACCTCTTTTATTACCTTGATAATCAGCCCGTTCAAGGTCGATGAAGATTATGGTGAAATGACCTGTTACCTTGCCGGGAAAGGACTGCCCGTAGTAGTCCCTACCGAACCTATTTGCGGCACCACTTCCCCGATTACCCTCGCGGGTAATGTTTTGACCCACACAGCCGAGACCTTGGCCGGAATCACTTTGGTGCAAAGTGTCAATAAAGGTGCCCCGGGAATCTGCGGCAGTGTCGGCTCAATTACAAACCTCAATACCATGGACCACGTGGGGGGCGCCGTCGAACGCGGCATGATCAACGCCGCCGTTTCCCAGATGTCACAGTATTTCGACATTCCGCTGTACTCAACCGCTGGCACAACCGACTCGAAAGAGGTCGACATACAATCCGCCTACGAGAGCGCTCTTTCCAGCGCTCTGGTCGCCATGTCCGGCGCTAATTACATCCATGATATCGCCGGCCTGATGGAAGAAGACTTAACCGTTTCCTACGAAAAACTGGTTATGGATAACGAAATCCTGGGCATGTGCCAGCGCGTCTTGCGCGGTATTGAAGTGGATGACGACACGCTCGCCACTGAAATGCTGATCGAAAAAGGGCCGGGCCAGGACTATCTGGCTGAAGAACACACCGTGCGCTATATGCGGGATGAGTTCTTTATGCCGAAACTGGCAAACCGGGAAAAACGGGA